>NC_013892.1:301821-603642 GCF_000027225.1 Xenorhabdus bovienii SS-2004 | reverse complement strand
GAAGCCGAATTAGTAGAATGGCTGGTTCGCGACCATTTGCTGATGTCAGTCACTGCACAGCGGCGGGATATTCAAGATCCTGACGTCATCCAACAATTTGCCGGCCAGGTCAAAAATAAAAACCGACTGAATTACCTGCTCTGCCTTACCGTCGCAGATATCTGCGCCACCAACTCTAAATTGTGGAACAGTTGGAAGCAGAGCCTGATCCGCGAACTCTATTTCGCCACTGAAACCCAGTTGCGCCAAGGTATACAGAATACACCTGACTTGCGTGAACGTGTCCGCCATAATCGTTTGCAGGCATTGGCGCTACTGCGACAAGAAAGAGCTGACGAAGAGCAATTACACAATATCTGGAGCCGCTGTCATGCGGATTATTTCCTGCGCCATACGCCGGATCAACTGGCCTGGCATGCCGGCCATTTGATCCAACATCAATCTGCAGAGCCCATGGTGTTAATCAGCACCGCATTTTCCCATGGTGGAACCGAAATTTTTATCTGGTGTCAGGACAGACCTTCGCTTTTCGCGGCTGTAGTCGGAGAGTTGGACAGACGCAACCTCAGTGTCCACGATGCTCAAATCTTTACCAATCGCGATGAAATGGCGATGGATACCTTCATTGTACTGGAGCCCAATGGTCATCCGCTGGCGCTCGATCGTCATGAACCTATCCGCCGGGCATTATTGAAAGTCGTGAATGATCCGCATCCGAAAGCGCCCAAAGCGCGTAATCTGCCCGCTAAATTGCGTCATTTTGATGTGCCGACCAAAGTGAGTTTTTTACCAACACAAAATGCCCGCCGTTCTTATATGGAATTAGTTGCACTGGATCAACCCGGTCTGCTGGCACGCGTAGGCAATATTTTCGCCGAACTGGGCGTTTCCCTGCATGGCGCGCGGATTACCACCATTGGAGAACGCGTTGAAGACTTTTTTATACTGGCAGATAAAGACCATCAGGAGCTGGATAACAAAATCAAGGGAGAATTATCAGAAAGGTTGACAGAAGCCCTTAACACCAAGGATAAAGTATAACAATATTCTCAATTTGACTGACAATTAGGAACACCATACTGATGCAGCAATTACAATCCATTATCGACAATGCGTTTGAAAACCGCACTAACATTACCCCCGGCACTGTTGATGAAGCAACCCGTAGCGCCGTCAATCAGGTGATTCAGATGCTGGACAGCGGCAAATTACGTGTCGCTGAAAAAATCGCAGGGCAATGGGTAACACATCAATGGCTAAAAAAGGCCGTATTACTCTCTTTCCGCATTAATGACAATCAGGTCATCGAAGGGGCTGAAAGCCGCTATTTCGACAAAGTTCCGATGAAATTCGCTGATTATGATCAAGCTCGTTTCGAAAAAGAAGGTTTTCGTGTCGTTCCCCCTGCCGCAGTTCGCCAAGGGGCATATATTGCCCGCAACAGTGTACTGATGCCATCTTACGTCAACATCGGTGCTTATGTGGATGAAGGCACGATGGTGGATACTTGGGCTACAGTGGGTTCCTGTGCACAGATCGGCAAAAACGTTCACTTGTCTGGCGGTGTTGGCATCGGTGGCGTTCTGGAACCCTTGCAAGCCAATCCGACTATCATTGAAGACAACTGCTTTATCGGCGCACGTTCTGAAATTGTAGAAGGCGTTATCGTAGAAGAAGGTGCCGTGATCTCTATGGGAGTTTATATTGGTCAGAGCACCAAGATTTATGATCGTGAAACAGGCGAAATCCATTACGGCCGGGTTCCTGCCGGTTCTGTTGTGGTATCAGGTAATCTTCCTTCCAAAGATGGTAGTTACAGCTTGTATTGCGCGGTTATCGTGAAAAAGGTCGATGCCAAAACACGTGGTAAAGTTGGCCTTAATGAGCTGCTCAGAAACATAGACTAAATTTTAAAATAGCGGATAATAAATCCGCTATTTTTTTAATATCTCTATTTTTTAGCACTCAATTAGGTGAGGCGCTCTATGTACGATAACTTGAAAAGTTTGGGGATCACCCATCCTGAAGATATTGATCGCTATAGCCTCCGTCAGGAAGCGAATAACGATATTCTGAAGATTTATTTCCGTAAGGATAAAGGCGAATTTTTTGCCAAAAGTGTTAAATTCAAATATCCACGCCAACTCAAAACTATCTCTGACGACAATTCAGCGCAAGGTTACAAAGAAGTCAAAGAGATTAACACTAACCTGCGTTATGTAATTGAAGAACTGGATCAAATTTGCAGGCATGACCAAGTGGAAGTGGATTTGAAACACAAGATCCTCGACGATCTCCGCCACCTTGAGCATGTTGTTGCCAATAAGATTGCAGAAATTGAAGCGGATTTAGAAAAACTGACTCGCAAGTAATCACGCCAGCTGTGTCATTACACCGCTTATCCTTCCCTGCATAAGCGGTGTGGCATTTATTCTGTCAGTAAAGCGCCCCACTCCTCAACCCAGTTCTGGGCAAAGACTTCTGGTTCAACCACGTCAATACCATCAATCAGCAGAACTTCGCCCACACGCTTTGCTCCCTGTTCCTGTAACAGTTTATCAAATGTGCGGCCACCGCCACAAAAGAAGTCATAGCTACTGTCACCAAGAGCGATAACGCCATAACGTAAATCGGGCTGATGGCCCAACTTATCATTCATATCTGAATAAAGTGGCTGGATATTATCGGGTAAATTGCCCTGTCCGGTTGTCGATGTGACGACCAGAACAACCTGTTGCTGGTACTCTTGCCACTGCGTCAAGGTCGCATCTTCAAAAACCTCAACGTCATGCCCCTGCTGCTGAAGGATTTGCTGCGCCTCTTCCGCAACTGCCAGCGCATTGCCATAAACTGTACCAACGAAAACACCAATCTTTGCCATAAATATTGATCTCTTTAGCCTATTTGTACTGCGTTCATTCATGAGTGGTTGGACATTCTAACTCAGGTACAATACCCTGCCAGCCAAATTGCTCCAGCAAATGCTGCCACGAAGCTTCCCATCTGGCAGTCAGAAGCAGATCTTCTCCTGTCACCGGATGCGCCAATTGGAGTTGACTGGCGTGCAGCATTAACCTGCCAGTCTGATAATACTTAACAACTCCTCGGTTTTGTCGCAAATCGCCATGTGTGGTATCCCCAATGATGGGATGCCGGAGATGCGACATATGCCGTCGTAATTGATGCTTACGCCCGGTTTTTGGCATCAGTTCCAGCAGGCTGAACCGTGATGTTGGGTAACGCCCTATTTCTACCGGACATTCAACTTTTGCCAATGAACGATAGTGGGTGATTGCTGATTGTGCTTCCCTGTCAGTATCAGCGAATTTATCAGCAATTTTGTCCAGCTCTTCCATTAGTGCATAGTCGATAATACCATCACCTTCAACATAACCGCGTACAATGGCGTGATATGTTTTTTGTATATGGTGACATTCAAATTGTTGGGAAAGCGTTCTTGCCACCTCACTTGACAGCGCCATCAGCAAAACGCCGGATGTCGGTTTATCCAGTCGATGGACGGGGAAAACATGTTGCCCGATTTGATCACGCAGCGTCTGCATGACAAAAACCGTTTCATGGCGGGCAAGCCAGCTGCGATGCACTAACCAACCCGCAGGTTTATTGACCGCAACAATATGATCGTCCTGATAAATGATATCCAGCATATCAAATATCCTGTGTAAACAGGCTGTCCAATTCCCGAAGATGTTCAAGCAGCGGCAGATAACGTTCTGCTTCTTCCTTATAGACTTCTTCGAAATAAGGTGTGATATCAAATGCCGTCGGAAGGTTGGCGTTTTGTTCTATCATGGCTCGCATTCTTGGAATTAAAACCCACTGAAGCCACTCTTCTGCGGACATCGTATCTAGCGAAAAGGGCTCGGTACTTTCAAAAGCTTCCGGCTTGGGAGGGTGACTCCGCCACAGGCCAGCCGCTTTCATGTCAGCTTCAATTAGCTGTAATTTAAGTAGAATTTGTTGTTCGATATTCATGATATTTCGTCTGATACTTGGCTATTGATCAGATGACAGAAGCTGCCACCACATCATTGGAGGGCAATAAGAATATCACTGATATGATTTCAGCGGAAAACTTGCGGCAAGATAAAATGAAACAAAAAGAGGGGAGATAAAATCTCCCCTCTTACTGATTGTCATAGCAATCCGGCTAAATTGGTCGCTCCCTGCTCATTCCCTGACAAAATACGTCCCTGTCAGTTATTCCTTACAAAATCATTATATTGATAGTATTGGCGTTCCTGCCTATACCTCATCATCCTTGAACCCACTTCCTGTTGGTATCTTCCCTGGTTATTTTTTTACTGTGGTTCCTAACAGAACAGTGAAAGGATCTATTATTCAGAGAGTTGAAACAAGCCACCTGAATTGGCTCAGTAAGTGACTTTACAAAATGGAGATCGTGATCATCATTTTCATGCTATTGATATAAAATAAAAATAATATTAGCAAATGATATTCACTCCATGATTAATAGAGATATCTTACGATCCATGTGAGACATCTCTCACAAAAAAACAAACTGATGTCTGCACCTATAGCGATGTGGCTGGCTTGATAACCGACAGAAAACTCGCCAAATCGGCAGATAAGATCGTTCGCTCAGGTTTGCCAAACTGTTCAAGAACGACCTGCCCGGTCAGATTACACACAGATATCATGCCCATATCCGAATCAATCGTCGCAATAAATGCCGTCGGGGAAAGCTTAAGCCGTTTCTGTGTCACGAGGTGCCCAATCAGATTTTCCTGCAAACGGATAAAATCATCGTCACTCCATACCTGAATCAAACTGAGATTCTGCCCCTCAAAACTGGCGGTCATGTCACCAGCAAGCTGCGTAACATAATAATCATGAATCGAATCCTGTAAGCGAATATCCAGCGCGGTCTCCACTTTGCTGAGTTTTTCGTGAACAGAAAATAGCTTGGGCAACCAGTACACAACCCCGTCCCCTGTCCGCTCAATACACGAAGAAGGAACACCATAAAGATCACTACTGACTGGCGGCAGCCCAGTCTCTTCCTGCCACAATTCAACATAGCGTCGGGTAAAATCAGAAAGTGCTTCTGTCACATTGGAGATCATATGATTCTTTCATCCATCATTTTAAGTTCATCACATTATATCGCTTATTCCTATACAGTTTTCAGCAAAATAACAACCGGAAAATGATGCCATCATTCCATCAATTAGTTCAAATAAATAAAATATTAAAATGAAATCACTCCATTATCATAAAATTAAAGTATCACTTATCGATATAATTAAAAATAATATTTATAATACATCTTCAGATATATTCTTATTATTTTTATATTATTTAAATAAATATTCAATAAAAAACATGAATATTTGTTTGAATTGCTACCCTGATAAAATCACTAATAGAATAAACAAATTAAAGAATAGGAAAAGGTCTGAGTATCACATTATGACCCACATCATTGATGGAAAAAAACAAATCCATAATTCCATCGAAAATAAAAGACTCAGCCTCGCACAGAAGTCCTACGCTAACTCGGTAAGCACAGTGAATAATGTACAATAAAAATACGAACCTTTGAAATTCCTTGATACACTACAATCTATCTCAGTTGCCATCATTCATTTTGAGGAATTCTATGTCTTTGTATCAGGATAATCAGGCACTAGCCCAACTTACTCTGGGTAAGCCCACCCCTTACCGCGATCACTACGATCCTACTTTACTGCAAGCGGTTCCACGCAGTATGAACCGTGAACCACTTGGGCTGTTTCCTGATAATCTACCGTTTCACGGTGCTGATATCTGGACGCTGTACGAGCTTTCCTGGCTCAACACACGCGGTGTCCCTCAAGTTGCCATCGGCCATGTCAGCCTGAATGCGGCCAGTGTGAGCCTCATTGAATCAAAAAGTTTTAAGCTTTACCTGAATAGTTTCAATCAAACCCGCTTTGCGGATTGGGATACCGTGCAAAAAACACTGCAACAGGATTTATCCGTCTGCGCAAACGGTGAGGTGAATGTTGTTTTACATCCCCTGCACGATTTCAGCCAGCAGCCAATCGCCGAGTTTGAAGGAAAATGTATCGATAATCAGGACATTGAAATTGATGATTATCAATTCAGTCGCGATTATCTTAACGGTGCAGCAACAGGATCGGTCGTTGACGAAATATTGGTCAGCCATTTACTAAAATCAAATTGCCTGATCACACATCAGCCCGATTGGGGTTCCGTACAGATCCGCTATAAAGGCCCCAAAATCGATCAGGAAAAATTATTACGCTATCTGGTTTCTTTCCGCCATCACAACGAATTTCATGAACAGTGTGTTGAGCGTATTTTCAATGACTTAATTGCATTATGCGCACCTGAAAAACTCACTGTTTATGCTCGCTATACCCGCCGGGGAGGGTTAGATATCAATCCGTGGCGCAGTAACGAAGCATTTATCCCAGAAACAGGAAGACTGGCTCGCCAGTAAATTGAGAAAACCCCACCAGGGGCATAAAGGAGTCGTTCTTGATTACACATGTCAGCCCGTTAGGGTCAATGGATTTACTCTCTCAACTTGAAGTCGATACACTCAAGCATACCGCAAGCAGTGATTTATACCGCCTGTTCCGTAACTGCTCACTGGCGGTACTCAACTCCGGCAGTCAAACAGATAACAGCAAAGAATTGCTGTCAAAACATGAAGATTTTGATATTAACGTCCTGCGTAGAGAACGGGGTGTCAAACTAGAACTCGTCAATCCACCAAAAGACGCTTTTGTTGATGGCAAAATCATTCGCTCTCTGCGAGCCAACCTGTTCGCGGTTCTGCGGGATATTCTGTTTGTTCATGCGCAGATTGACCATGCACAGAAAGTACACCATCTGAATATGGAAAATGGTATGCACATTACCAACACCATTTTTTCTATTCTGCGCAATGCCAAAGCGCTTCATCTCTCAGAAGATCCGAATATGATCGTCTGTTGGGGCGGCCACTCGATTAATGAAAAAGAGTATCTGTATGGGCGCAAAGTGGGTAACGAGTTGGGGCTGCGCGAACTGAATATCTGTACGGGCTGTGGGCCGGGTGCAATGGAAGCACCCATGAAAGGCGCTGCGGTCGGGCATGCTCAGCAACGTTACCAGAAAAGCCGCTTTATCGGCATTACAGAGCCTTCCATTATTGCCGCAGAACCCCCAAATCCGCTGGTCAATGAACTGATCATCATGCCGGATATCGAAAAACGGCTGGAGGCATTTGTCCGCATAGCTCACGGCATTATTATCTTCCCGGGAGGGGTGGGAACAGCAGAAGAGCTGCTCTATCTACTGGGTATTTTGATGAACCCTGATAATAAAGATCAAGTGCTGCCACTGATCTTGACCGGACCAAAAGAGAGTGCCGATTACTTCCATGTGCTCGATCAGTTTATCGTCAATACCTTGGGAGAACAGGCTCGGCAGTACTACCGCATCATTATGGATGATCCTTCAGAAGTCGCCCGAGTGATGAAAAAGACCATGCCGCAGGTTAAAGAACATCGCCGCTCTACCGGAGATGCCTATAGCTTTAACTGGTCACTGAAAATCAGCCATGATTTGCAGCATCCGTTCGAGCCATTCCATAGCAATATGGCTAACCTGAATTTGCATCCGAATCAGCCTTCCGAAAAACTGGCTTCTGCTCTGCGCTGTGCCTTTTCCGGCATTGTGGCGGGCAACGTGAAAGAAGCGGGTATTCATGCCATTGAAAAAGACGGGGCGTTTAAAATCCACGGTGATGTGGATATTATGCGCTGTATGGATGAGCTACTGAAAGATTTTGTCCGGCAGGATCGTATGAAACTGCCTGGAGGCACAGCTTATGAGCCGTGCTATGAAATCATCAAATAAGTCACGTCCTCATTAAAACCCAATGAGACTGAAGCCAAGGAATCAATCCACGGACGGAGCATAACGACCATGATACATCTTTTGATTGTAGACGCACTGAACTTGATCCGACGCATCCATGCGGTACAGGGAAGCCCTTGTGCTCCCGCCTGTGAACATGCGTTAAAGCAATTAATTACCCATTCTTCTCCGACTCACGCCGTTGCGGTATTCGATGAAGATGACCGTGGCCATAGCTGGCGCCACCAGCTTCTTCCCGATTACAAAGCCGGGCGTTCTGCCATGCCCGACGATTTACAGCAGGAAATGCCGCTGATTAAACAGGCATTCAACGCACTAGGCGTCGCTTGCTGGCATGCCGAAGGGCATGAAGCAGATGACTTGGCGGCAACACTGGCAACCAAAGTCACTTCTACAGGGCATCGCGTCACCATTGTTTCAACGGATAAAGGCTACTGCCAGCTACTTTCACCGACTATCCAAATCCGCGATTACTTCCAAAAACGCTGGCTGGATTTACCCTTTGTTGAGCGGGAGTTTGGTGTTTCCCCTGCCCAGCTCCCCGATTATTGGGGTCTGTCCGGGATCAGTAGCAGTAAAATTCCCGGTGTTCAGGGGATCGGTCCAAAAACAGCGGCCATTCTGCTGCAACAAGCTGGCTCGCTGGATAACCTTTTCCAATATCTGGAAGCCCAACCGGATAAATGGCGCAATAAATTGGCGACCCATAAAGAAATGGCGTACATCAGCCGTGAAGTAGCTTCACTGCGCACTGATTTATCACTCAATGGCAATTTACAGCAATTGCGGTTAGATCACAGGTAAGTAACCGTTGTACTTTGCACTATCTTCATTGAAGTCAAAATACTGCCGAAATTAAGTGGTTATGGCAGTATTTTGTTATTTAACCTCAGCTTCATTTAAAAATAGCGATATCATAATCCCGTAAATGCAAGCTCGGTTTTTTAGGTTAGAATGTATAAGCAATTAATCCAGCGACGATTTCCAATAAAAAAAACAAACCAAAAATATACAACACTTACACCCAAGTAATTGTTTTTAAATTATTTTATTTTTTTATCTATGTTAATTACTTTTAGCAATATCAAAAAATATTTCTTAGACTCTAATAATATTAGATATAGACTCTCAATTTTCGTTTACCATAATGCCATGATTAATTCCGAATATTCCTCATCAATTAATAGAAATATAGAATATGTTAGCTATTCTCTGGATTAAAATTAACTTGGCCGTTAAAAATAAAAATCTTATTCCCTGAATTTTATTATTATATTTATGACGGGATAATTTCTAATTGGTAATTAAATAACGTTGTTATTTATCATTACCAATATTAATTTTCATAGATTTTATAATTTCATTTATTGACTAAACATTAAACAAAAATATGAGGTTAAATTATTTATTTCTCCATTTAAATATCACTAATTTTAGATGAGTTCAAGGATAATTTAATTGAATATTCATCATTTATTATATGGGATTTTATAAAAATATAATTGTTATATTTTTCGCCATCTTATTTACAAGGAATTAACAATTTCAAATATTAGATATCTAAAAACAGTGACTTATTTTCATTTAATCACGTAATTGTATTTGCCATGCCATAATTTTCTCTTAGTGGATTATTAGTCCTTTTTTGCTTGCTGGATGGTAAATCAATTTACTTATTATTGAAGGGAGTTTCCCCTTTTTTCTTTCTTTTTCTGGAGATGACTTTTGACTTCTCTTGCTTATGTTGACGCCCTTTGTTCGCTTGATCATCCCTATCGTGCCGATAGCGATTGTGACCAACTATTTGACGCGGCTATGCGTGAATTGACACAGTATCATTGTGAAAACAGCCCCGGTTACTATCAATGGTTGAAAGCAAATGGTTTGGATGCTCAAAAATTAGAAAAATTACATGACTGGTCGCATTTACCACCTATTTTCGCCAATTATTTCAAACATCAGCTGCTGCTGAGTCACACCGGTATCGATGCGCTGGAATTGACCTCATCCGGGACAACCGGTCAAAAGAGCCGTATGCGGTACGATACCCGCAGCATACAGGCAGCCCAGAGAATGGTTGAACGTATTTTCGAATATTACGGCTGGAATACACCGCAACAGCCTTGTAACTACATACTGTTGAGCTATGAACCCGCCGGAGCGATTACGCTGGGAACCGCCTATACCGATCAATATCTGTGTCAGTACGCCCCCGTATCACAAGCTTGTTATGCACTGCGCCACAATGGGAAAAGCAATGAATTCGACCCATTTGGTGTGATCCGCGCCTTGCAGGAATTTGCCGCACAAGGGCTGCCAGTGCGTTTCTTAGGCTTCCCGGCCTTCCTCTGGTTCACGCTGGAACGGATGCGGGAAATGAATTTACCCCCACTACAGTTGCATCCCGAATCTTTGGTCTTTTTAGGTGGCGGCTGGAAAACCCACGCTGATAAAGCCATTTCAAGATCCGAGCTGTACCGGCGTTTGCATGAACAACTGGGCATTCCTGATGAACGCTGCCGGGATGGCTATGGTTCAGTTGAGCATCCGGTGCCTTATGTTGAGTGTCAAAATCACCATTTTCATGTGCCGTCCTATGCCCGTGCTTATGTCCGTGATACCGCCAGCATGGCGGTGCAACCCTATGGTAAACCGGGTTTTCTGCACCTGATATCACCTTATATCACTTCCAGTCCGGCACACAGTATCGTGGTGAGCGATTTAGCGGTATTGCATCCTGCCGCAGAGTGTGGATGTGGATTGGCTACCGATTGGTTTGAACTGCTGGGACGTGCCGGTATAAGTAAAAACCGTAGTTGTGCGATTGCCGCTTCTGAGTTGATTAAGGAATCCTGAAATGTATTTAGTTAATGGCGAGGTTATCTCTAACTTGGAACCGGCGGCCACATTAGCCGATCTTAAAAACCGTCTTGCCGACGCCTTGGCTTGTCCTCCGACTGTGCAAGAAGTGTTGGATTGTGCCGAGCGTTTTGCCAATAATCTCGATACGCTGGCAACGGATTTTGCACTGGATTCAGCCACAATCAGCACATTACGCCACTTTTGCCGTCGTGATGCACTGGAAGAAAAACTGCGCCATGAATTGGGAGAACAGCCGTTTTCCCTGCGCCGTTTCGATTATACCCAGCCACGCTTTGAGACTTGGCAACCTTTGGGGTTAGTGGTGCATATCACTCCTGCCAACGCGCCATTGCTGCCATTTATGGCTGTATTAGAAAGTCTGTTAGTTGGCAATATCAACTGGTTGCGCCCCAGTAGCAGTGATAATGGCCTCAATGCACGGATATTGGCTGAATTTCTGCGCCATGATCTCAGTGGCAAATTAGCGTCTTACGTCTCCGTAATGCCGCTACCGTCCGATCAATTGTCAGAATTACTTGCCTGCGCCGATGCCGTGTCTGCCTGGGGCAGTAATGCCGCATTGACGGCTATCCGCAGCCAGTTACGACCGGGTTGCCGCTGGATCGATTGGGGACATCGCATCAGTTTTGCCTATCTTGACCCAATGGTCGCCAGCAACGCTGACTACGATGCTCTGGCTGATGATGTTTGCCGTTTTGACCAACAAGCTTGTTCCAGCCCACAGTGTCTGTTGGTCGATAGTACCGACGAGAATGTTTTGCGCAAAGTGGCTGATGCCGTGGCTTCGGCACTGGAACGACGCGCACCGGAATGGCCAGCCTTACAGCCAGATATCCAAGAAGCGGCTGAAATCAGCAGTCAGATGGCATTTCTGCGCTTGGATCACACGTTTGCCGACGTTGCCGGTTCGGTAACTGAAGGCGCAGGATGGCGAGTCGCGTGGACTCAACGTCGGGAACTGGCGGCATCTCCACTGTACCGTACTCTGCAAATTCGTCCTGTACCACGCGCTCAGTTGATCAACGTATTGCTGCCGTGGCGCCCCTATTTACAGAGTTGTGGCTTAATCGCCGGAGAACACGAATTGCCGGCCTTGAGCCGTCAGTTGCTGGCGGCGGGTGTCAGCCGGATATGTCAGCCCGGCGCTATGCATGAGGGTTATGAAGGAGAACCTCATGATGGTGTTTATGCATTGACGCGACTTGCACGCAGGGTCTCAGTCAGTGTAAAAGCAGAACAACTGCCAAACCATGTCACACTGGATAAATTATCCGTCAGGCCGCCGGATCTGGCAGGGCTGCCAATCATGGGCAAAGCACAGTTTCAGCAGAGCGGCACAACACCGAAAGCACAAGTGTTTTTCCGCAGCGGCGGGAGTACAGGCGCGCCAAAATTAGCGGGATTCAGCCACAGAGATTATCACATCCAAATGCAGGCCGCGGCAGATGGCCTATTTTCCGCCGGTCTCGACCCGGCACAGGATCGCGTCATCAATCTCCTGTACGGCGGCAATTTGTATGGTGGCCTACTTAGCTTTTTCACTGTTCTGGATAAATTGTCCGTGCCGCATTACCCGATGGGTGGCCCGATAGACGACGATTTTAGCCAGATCCTGCAAGTTATTATCACGCAAGGCGTTAATACGTTGGTAGGAATGCCAAGCACGATATATCAGCTGTTTGAACGTGAAGAGGCCGCGTTACGCGCTTATGGTGGTGTGCGCAAAATTTTCGCTGGTGGCGAACATGTCAGTGAAGAACGGCGTCAATTCTTATCCAGTTTTGGCGTGCAGGTGATCCGCTCGGCAATTTATGGTTCTGTTGATGCGGGTCCATTGGGTCATGCCTGCACTTGTTGCAACGAGGGCGAATTCCATCTGTTATCTGATATTCAGTGGCTGGAGATATTAGATCTGGACAGTGAACAACCTGTTCAGTCAGGCGAAACAGGCCGACTGGTGTTTACCCCTCTGGCACGGGAAGGGCAGGTCGTTCAACGCTATGAAGTGGGCGATTTAGGCCACTGGTTGCCGGAAACTTGTACCTGCGGATTACCGACACCACGCTTTAGACTGAAAGGCCGGCATGGTGGGTTGATACGGGTAGGTTCTATTTTTGTGAATCCTACGGCATTGTCAGCCGATCTGGCGTTTCCGGTGCAATGGTTAGTCGGAAACCTCGATAAGGGTGGCGAATATATCCATGTGTTGGCTGATGGCGATATTAACCAAGTACGTCAACATCTACTACGACATGAAATGCTGAATCAGGTTGTCAGTAGTGAATTGTTGCAGTTGGAAATCACGTCTACACCAGCCGGACAGTTCCGCCGCCATTCCCAAAGTGGCAAAACGCCGTTAGTGCTGGATTATCGCGCCTGAAACAATATATCCAATAGATTCCAAAACGACTTTTTGAGCTAATCATGACTTTATCATTACACGATTTAGTGGAATACGCCCGTCACCACGCACCCTTTTTTAGGGATCTTTATAGTGATTTGCCACAATCCGGCTGGGCACTGACGGACTTACCTTTAATCGATCCTGCTGCTTACTGGCAGCAATCGCAGCCATTGGAGAATTGGCCGGTACTCACCGGCCCTATCAACAGTGGGCATATTTTTAAAACCGGCGGCTCTACCAGCGAAGGTAGGTTGTCGGTGTTCAGTCGTAGCGAATGGCAAGCCTTTGTGCGCTCGTTCGGTCAGGGTCTTGCACAACAATTACAATCTGGCGACCGTGTTGCCAATCTCTTTTTTGCCGGAGATCTGTATACCAGCCTGTTGTTTATTCACGGAGCGTTATCTCATTCACCGGTTCCGGTGGTGGAATATCCGTTTACCTGTTCAGTCGAGGATCAGGCGTTGGCTGACGCCATTGTTAGCTTAGGGATTAATGTACTGGCTGGAGTACCGGTACAATTGTTACGTTTTGCCAGTACCTTGCAGCGTTCAGGCCAGTTTATGCCCAATATTGATCGCCTGTTGTACGGCGGCGAGAGCCTGTTTCCGGAACAACTGGCTCTTTTGAATATAGTGTTTCCCAACGCACGCATTAGTTCAATCGGATGTGCCAGTGTTGATGCAGGTCTGATTGGTGCCGCCTCTCCTGACTGTCACCACGGTGAACATCGGGTTTTTGATGAAGATTCGATTGTCGAAATTATTGACGAATCCAATGGTCAGCCCATTACTGAGTCTGGGCGCAATGGCATGTTAGTTGTGACTAACCTGCAACGTCGTCTAATGCCGGTGATCCGCTACCCCACAGGCGATCTGGCCTGCTGGTGTGAAGGTTCGGGAAGACTGAACCGCAAATTTGCTTTGCAGGGTCGGGCTGGAAGTGCTCACCGTATCCGGGTTTCTACGTTATCCCTGTTTCCCGATCAGATTGCCCGTTTACTGCAACAACAGAAAGGAATACTGGCTTGGCAGCTATTATTAAGCCGTCAGGACGGCATAGATAAGATAACACTGCTATTAGCCAGCGACTCACCACAGATGCCATCAACAACATCAATCCATCAGGCGTTAGTCACGGCCCAACCCGCTATGGCAGAACTCTGTAGCCAAGGGGGATTACAGGTGGAGGTAGCCTCTTGTGCTCTGGAAAATATGGTGACTCACCCCCGTTCCGGCAAGCTGATACGGGTCGTGGATCATCGTTGTTATAATGCAGAAGAGAAGACAGCATGAAAATAAATCCAGTCATGCCGTTGATTCGCTTATTCCGGGAAGAAGATTCCACCGGAGTCAGCGCGTTGTTTCGGGTCGTTTACGGCGAAGATTACGTCTATCCGGAAGTCTACCTGCCAACCATGCTGAGTCGTTATAATGCGGCCAGACACTGGTATTCTGCCGTTGCAATACAGAATGGACAAGTGTTAGGACACGCGACATTGTGGCGGAATGGGCGTTGCCCATCAAGTGCAGAGCTCTCGCTTATCGCGGTACATCCACAAGCGCGCGGACAGGGTATCGCAACCGCGCTGGGTCGATATTTGTGTGATCAAGCCAAAGAAATGGGATTAGGTATGCTCACGATTAAACAGGTATCGTCGCATAATCACAGCCAGCGTCTGGCTCAAAATTTGGGTTTTCACACCACAGGCTTATTACCGGATTATGTGATATCTCCCTTTGATCAAGCACGTCCGGAAAGTATTGTACTCGGTTGCCTGCCTTTGCAACGCTGGCCGTTTCCAGAATTACACTGGCCAGTGAATTGGCAAACGTGGCTGACATCGGTCACTCAAATATTTGGTCAAGAACCGCTAAAACCCGCGGTTCCAATAGATACGGGTACTAGAATCGCCAGTCATGGAGGGCGACTAGAAGTCTGGATAGAAACACAGACAACGGAGCGGGTAAAAGAAGTGACAGAACTGCCGGCGCATAAGCTGATATATGTGAAACTACCGGTCGGAGAAGAGACTCTCCACGCGGTACAAATTTTGCAACAAGCCGGATTTGCCTGCACAGGGTTTGTGCCTGGTCACCATCATCGTTGGGAAATGCTTCTGGTTCGGGGGCATAGCAGAAAAGAACTGACTCTAAGTTGCCAGTTTGCCCACAATCTACATCAGCAAAGTTTGTTTGCCTGTGCCGAAAGGTAGACTTTTATCATCATCATCAGACACAGGTGACAACACGGCTGAGAGAACTGGACGTCGATATCGCCGACCAGCATGCCGCGTTAAGCAATATGCAGCGCAGTAGTAAGTGAATGAATCCCCAGTTACATAGATAACAATGTGACTGGGTGCCAATGAAGCCGTAATTTGAAAGATGAAGGGAATCATTCTACTTCCGAGATCTGTTCCTGTCTGCCTCCAGATATCCCTCCATCCAGCCATTTGTCAGATAAGATTTCGTTGTGATCTGACATGGTGTATAGGCTCCATATTACGTTCCGTCATTTCCCCATATAAAAACGCAACCATGAGTAAGAGAACACCTCAGACCACTATGTAAAAACTGGAGTGTTCTTATATAAATGAAGTGTTCAATACAAAAACACACTCGAAGGTGTAATTATTCAAGGATGGAATATGAAGAAGAATGAATGTCACTTGATAAAAAATGACCCTGTCATAAAAAAATAATTATCATATTGTTTTTATTATAAAAAATAGAAAACCACCATCCATGACTGTCGAAAAAACATCCACATCTTGATAATACCCTAAAATGCGAGTAAGCCATTATTTTTAAGATTCTGAAAGATTATTTAGTGGAAAAAATGATAATAAATGATATTTATAATAAGAATTAGAAAAATTTCCGATAATAATCTATTAAAATGCAAAAATATCTTTAACTAACTTAAATAAATAGAATTTTGTTAAAAAACAAAACATTTTATATCAAACTGTCCAGTTTAGATTTATAATCTATATGATGAATGTTTGGTGGAGTTTAATTTCGGATATGTCAATTTAAAAGAATATTAATTCTGATTAACTTGGTTTTACTTGGATGCCAATAAGTAACGATTTTTAGCTATCAATACTATTGCAAAGAGATTAAATAGGTGAATAACAAAAAAAATTCATGGATTATAATTGCTTAAGCGGAATGAGTTGTAATATGTAACGAAATTTGACTTAGGATAAGTTATATAGGATTATGTTTACAGTTTGATATATTTTGTCCAGTTTCTAGCCTGAAGAAAGGTCTTAATAGAACCAATATATATACAATAATACGCATTTAAATATGTATTAATTTTATTTTACTAATTTTCAGTATTTAAAAACTTTATTTACTTTACATTCAATACGTTAATAAATTTAAAATTACATAAATCTCATAAGAAAAAAGTTAGGAAGCAGGTTAGTTATCCCTCGAGTAAGGAGAGTAAAAATGCGGTTTAACCCGGTGGTAGATGAGGAAGTTGCAAAATGCAGGGTGACATCAAAACAAAGAATACAACCCGTGTCATAGAAGCCCCCCTTATCTTGGTAAGGGCACTGTTTTTACAACACGTTAATAAAAAAGGTCATGTCATTAAAAAAACCAAGTGAATGTCAGAAAAACAAAACGGCGGATCAGGTGTAACAATAGGCGCAACTGGTGAGGAAAAAGCCAAACCATTTTGAAGCGCCAGGAAAATGATCCTTGATAACGCCATAACTTACTGATTTAAATTGAAAGGATAAGATATGGTAGACGCTAATACATTAGTCGGAAAACGTATTTGTACCAAAAGGAAAGAGCTGGGTATTACCGCAACGGCATTGGCAAAACAAATTGGCATTAGCCAGCAGCAGCTTTCTCGTTATGAAAGAGGAACAAACCGGATTAATATAAATCATCTTGTTGTTATCTCTAAGCAGTTGGGTACTCCAATTAGCTGGTTCTTTGAAGAATGTTTCAAAGATGAAAAAGAGGACAGCACAGTCAATAAACTCACTGATCAATATATTCCCATTGCTGAAACAGTTATAGGAAAAAATGGTCGTTAAATGAGGCCAGAGAAACTCGTCAGAAGCCTGCTGTACAGCCTGATTCAATCTGGCAAATCGGAGGCTTCTGGCTTTCCTGATTATTTTATCTACACTTCCAAAGATTACCCATCACACCAACCATCTCCGTAATAAACTGCCTGATAATAGCCAATTCCTTTTCCGGAGAGTTTTTCAATACTTTCAACCCCCTTTTTTCTGCTTTCTGGTTATTCAGGCCATTGAGTCAGGTGCCATTCCAGTTGTTGCGGCGACAATCATTGGTGGCCTGTTAATCATAGGGAATCTGTTTTGGCTGCCAGAGACCAAACCTGTACTCCCCACATAAAATAAAAGAATGAAGGATCATTTCCGTCAGATCCTATCAAACAGCATCAGCCAGACTAGCACCGATTACACGGGGTTTGTGCCCATATCCAAACAAGCCACAAACCACACTGAAACATGCAGACTGAAAACAGATTAAAATGCCGACTATGCTAATAGTCGCCACATTTTTGATAACCTTAACAAAGGTACGTTATGGCATGATGACAAATATTGTTTAATTCATTTCTAAAAGAAATTTTTATCCTATTTCTCAAATCGTAAAATAGAAAAAATCGCAATTTTTATTTTTTAGTATTTTTATGATTCAATCATTTAAAATAATAATGCTATCCATAATCTCATCAATGTTATCTATTCCTGTACATTCTAAAATACTCCAGATAAAAAATAACACTTCTATTTTTTACTGCCTACACATAAAAAAAATTGTTTAAGTCATTTGATAAGAAAACGTATTATCTTTAGCTTAGTTTTAAATTGCTATTTATAGATTAATTACGTTCTATGTTATTAAAATGTTATTAATGAATTGTATTACAGACTTAAATAAAATAAATCATCGCCATCTGACCAACTCCATCATTTTTAACATTGATCATCGCAGAGAACGTATCTGATTTTTTCAAAGATATGTAACAATAATGGAGTATAAAATGGATAACACAGAAAAAGATACCGAAAGCAAGTTAGTTTATAAAACTGATCCGGGATATCAACATCCAAGCCCTGTTCAGGGTTATGGCAAGGAAGCAACACAAAAAACCTATCAATTAAACGGTTATGACCCGGCAACAAGCACCGATATTCTGACCTATACCGCCACCCGCATGGCTAAGACGGTGTTTAACACTTATCACGATGATGATGAATTCAGTATCGCGTGTTACTTCACGGACTGGGCACAATATGATGGAAGGGCAGTGGAGGCATCACCATCGGATGAAGTATTCAGAAATCAGGGGGGACGCAGTGCCGATTTGACCCGCATTAAAGGCGATTCAACCAATGGCAGCCCCTTTAAGAAATTGATATTCAGTTTTGCCGGCATCGTTGGTGATGAAGGGCCGAAAGGAAACATAATTCTGAAAGCTGCCAAAGATTGGGGATTCGGAGCCGATGAGGCTGAAACCCTCAAAAATTACACCGGATGGCCTATTCCAATCGACCCGTGGGGTGATGTCAGCACTTACTTTAACTGCGGTTTCGATAGTGGGGCATCTGGAGCGGCTAAAGATGTCTATAACCAAGAGAAAGCCACAGGATTACTGGGTGGTTTCAATTCACTGAAAAAAGCTGATCCCAATCTGGAGGTTTCCGTCAGTATCGGCGGCTGGTCAATGAGTGGTGCTTTTTATGAAATTTGTCGCAGTGATGCCTATCGTAAACAGTTTATTGATGGAGTCAAAAATCTATTCTGTCGTTTCTCAATGTTCAATCATATCGATATTGACTGGGAATACCCCGGCTCGGCGGGAATGGGAAACCCATTTGATAAAGATGATTATGTCTATTATAAAAAACTAATTGAGGAATTAACGGCAGCCAAGATCCCCAATTTACAAGGTATTAGTATTGCAGCTTCAGCCGATCCTCAAAAAATTGATGATGCCCATATTCCAGAACTGATGGAAGCAGGTGTCACCGGCATCAACCTGATGACCTATGACTTCTTTACTCTGGGTGATGGCAAACTTTCTCACCATACCAACCTTTATCGCAACAAAAATGACCAACATTCCAAATATTCTATTGACGATGCCGTTCAGCATTTAATCACTCAGGGTGTTGACAAGAAAAAGATTTTCATTGGTTATGCCGGTTATACACGCAATGCAAAAGGCGCAAACATTACCAGCAAAAGCCCGCTTCAAGGAACTTATAACGGACAAGGCAATATCGTCGGCACTTTCGAATCCGCGGTTATTGAATGGACTGACATTATCTATAACTATGTTGATTTCGAAAATGGCATAGGTCGTAATGGCTATGAAATCATTCAAGATAATGTTGCTAAGGCAGATTATCTTTATAACCAAGATCTCAAAGTTTTTATGTCATTGGATACGCCACGTTCAGTCAGAGAAAAAGCCCGCTACGTCAAAGAAAAAGGATTGGGCGGCTTATTTATTTGGTCCGGTGATCAGGATAATGGCTTATTAACCAACGCTGCCCACGAAGGTCTGGGACGTCCCGTTAAGAAAAGCGTTATCGATATGTCACCGTTTTATTTCGATAACGATGATCTCCCTTCTTACGATAAACCCAAAGAACCCCAATGCAAAGACTGTGTTTAATCAACATAACCTCTGAAATACAGTATCTAAATGGTTATTTGATTAATGACGGTTTGATGAATATGGCCGAATAATTGAAATGGGATAATAAAAATGGACAAGAATCACGATTATTCTGATGAACAGCAGAATATGAAAAAAGTATCACCATTATTGGCGGCAGTAGCTGAAATACCATTACCTGAAATAGCATTACCCGAAAAATATTCACTCACCACAGTAAAACAGCACAATACCCCATCATCTGTTTCGTTAGTCGATTCACTCAGAAATCTGGGCTATCACTCCATCTTCGATATAGTCAGGCTGTCAAAACAGCGTTTCATTAAACGCCACAATGAATCTCTTGCGGGTCATGCTGAAATCATCTTTGACAAAGCAGTGAGTATGGCTAACCAACTGGTTCAACACTATCGGCAGAACCCGCTCAGACAATACGATGGACAGACTGCGGCTTTCCTGTCAACAGCGACAGATAATCAGAATGCCAGCGAGCAAACAGGAAAATTGCCTGATTATAGTGGCCTGTTTCCAGAACCCTGGGATGACTTCTGTCAGCCGGATGCTATCGAATCCCTTGATAGCCCTGCCAACTATCTGCTGGATCTGTATAAATTTATTCAGCAGATTGAAGTGGATGGCACCAATCAGGCAACTTTGCTGGCAAGCAGGCGGTCGGATATCTCATATCTGATGCTTGATAGTGACGCTCTTTATAAAGAGCTTCGTGCTCTGACCATCGTGAATGATGTACTGTCTGAAAGTGCCAGAATATATATTGACCAGACAGGGGAAGCCAATAAACCGGTTAATCAGGTATTGGGAGAAACACGTTTTCCCTTTACGTTGCCCTATAACTTGCCGACTCAGCAGATCAACCGGGGGCTGGCAGAAAGCAAAAATGAATTGGGTACCGTGATCCGGCAAGTCGATACGCATTTCCCGTGGCATACTGAAATTTCAAAATATGATCAGATCTTGCTGGCTTATTCACAGTTGAGCAATGAACAAATCAGCCTACTGACCGAAGCTGCCCCTTTCTCTGAAAACCTGCTGTCACGGGATCAGCTCATCAAAGCCTATTACAGCAGCAGTACGACAGAACTTGTGCCTGACAAAGATATTTCGCGGCATGCTTATATTGTTGCTCAAGATGACAGTGTTGAAGGCCCGACTAAACTGGTCGAAAATTCGCCCAGTGCCTACGATAGAATTTCCATCACCTGCAAAAATCAGGCAGACAAAACCATCTCGGTCAAGCTACGGGCAGAAAACGTTCTCACTTACTACCGCGTCAAGGCAAGGATGGAGCCGTTTGACAACTCTCCGCCCTTTAGCCGCCAGTTAAAGCTGACCTATGTGGAAAGCGATAACTCAGACATTGGCAATCTGGATGATGGCCCATACTTTGGTAATATGACCATTTATGCAGCGACGCCCAAAGAAATACCATCAGGTGAAAATCAACCCACCGGGCCAATAGACGGCGTTATATTTCAGGCAATGAGTTATCGTCTTGCGATTGCCAAATCAGGTACATCATCTTCCGAATTATCACCGCAGGCGAATGACTTCTTTATCAATAATTATGGTCTTTCAGAAGAAGAAAGCGCCCAGCTTAAGAAAATCGCCATTTTTGGCGATCAAACCGGAACGCAAGCTACTCACATTGAAAATCTATTCAGCAGCGGTAACTACCAGCCTATCGTTTCCCCTAATGTACACTTTTCCAACCCGATTTTTTTCAACAGACAGAGCACCGCTACCTTCCCGGCCGCTTATCATTATGGCGGGGTGTACATTAATGCCGGACAACGAGATACTCTGGAAATCATTCGGGCGGATAACGGGCGTGAAATCAAAGCTGTATCCAACTTCCGCTATGATCGGCTGAACCGCTTTATCCGCTTGCAGCGCTGGCTTGGCCTGCCTTACCACCAGCTTGATCTTCTGCTGGCTTCCGGTATCAAGGCAGAAGCCGATAATCTGGACATGAGAATTACTGACAATGTATTGAAGGAATTGGGGCTGTTCAGGCATCTCAATACGCAATACCAAGTCACTCCCGAAATGTTTGCGGGCTGGCTACACCAGATTACGCCATTCTCAACCAGTGACAGCGTACCGTTCTTTGACCAGATCTTTAATCAGACGAAACTGTTTGATCAGCCGTTAACACTGGATGATGAGGTATTCAACTATACGGCAACTCAGGGCGATGATGCCAAAACCGTCAAGCAACTCTGCGCCGGGCTGGGAATTTCCACGGTAACTTTTCAATTGATTGCCCCCATGGTTGAAAGTGCGCTCACACCAACTCAGGATACGCTGACGGGGCAATTAAGGCGCAATCTTGATGTTGTTTCCAGACTTTACCGTTTGGTCAGCATTCCACGCATTTTCGGTCTTTCCACGGAAGACGGCGTGTTCCTGATCGATATTCTGACCGGCAATCACCGCTATTTGGCACAACAACCCATTTTCACCGCAGACTCGACGCGTCAGGACGATATTCTCATCGTCATCATGAAAATGGAAGCCGTGAGCCGCTGGCTGGCGAAAACTAAAATCACAGCGGCAAAACTTTCCCTGATGTTGGGGCAGACAGTGCTGCCTGTCGTGCCAACAGACAGCATGGTGACCTTTTTTAAAGGTATCGCGGTTGGCTTGTCCGATAGTGTGCTCCTGTCATCATCTGATTTTACCCGCCCAGAGCTGGTAACGATCAACTGGTGGGAACTATTAACAGCAGAGGGCGGACTTCTCAATGCACAAGGGCTGGTTCTGGATATTCCGCCTGAGTGGGATAAAACAGATGAAATCCAGATCAGGGAAAAGGTCAAGGCACTGTTCAAAGAAGGGAAAACACCACAGGATAATGTCATCAATATCGTGACCCAACTGCTGATTCAGGCCAAAAATGCGCAGGAAAATCTGTTATCCAGCGCGATTGCGGCGGAATATGGCGTAGAAAAAAGTCTGGTTCCCTTACAGCTTCGCTGGTTAGGCAGCAATGTTTATCTCGTTCTGGAGATGATTTTGACAGGTGTCCCGGAAACCGCCGCTGAGATCAGTCATCAATTCACCGACTTGACCTACAGTTTGTTAATTTATACTCAAATCATCAGTACCCTGAAAATCAATAAAAACCTACTTTTGTTGCGCCTGACAAAACCAGAATGGCTCGGTTTATCAAACAGTAAAACATCAAATGCATTGTCACTGGATGAAATATATCTGTTGACCCGCTACCAAGACCTCGTGAACAACGCCAATCAGAACGAAGACAAAATCCATGACTATTTTTCTTACGCCAACAAACCACAGGCCAATGGAAAAGCAGTCAAAAACAACGAGGATGAAAGTGAAAAATGTGCAGAGATTTTGGCAGATATTCTGGGCTGGCATGCCGATGAGATTCATCTGGCCTGCACATTGCGCGGATTGACACCTCCGCAGGCCAAAAACTTACTCCATATCGATTGGTTACGCCGATTACAACAGCTTGCAGTCACCACCAGCCTGTCAGTCAAAACGTTATGGGATGCCGGTACATTAACACTCAATACTGATTTCAGCCTTTACCAGAGCGTCGGTGAAGCAGTCATGGCGGCATTAAAAGCGCAAGGAGATAACGAGAATGTCTAATTCCATCGAAGCAAAATTACAAGAAGATCTGCGTGATGCGCTCGTTGATTACTACCTTGGGCAAATTGTTCCCAAGGGAAAAGATTTCCAGTTTTATCGCGACAAAATCAAGAACGTCGATGATCTCTATGATTTTCTGCTACTGGATACACAAGTCTCTTCGAAAGTCATCACATCGCGCGTGTCTCACGTAACCCAATCGATACAGCAGTATATCAACCGTATTGTGCTCAATTTGGAACCGGGTCTTTCCATGACTCAGGAAGAAACCTACGACTGGCAGGAGTTTGCCAACCGTTACGGTTACTGGTCTGCCAATCAGCAACTCAGGTTATACCCCGAAATTTATGTTGATCCTACCTTGCGGCTGACCAAAACCGAGTTTTTCTTCCAATTGGAAAGTGTGCTGAATCAGGGAAAACTGACAGATAACGTCGCTCAGAAGGCAGTTCTTGGTTACCTGAACAATTTTGAAGAAGTCAGTAATCTGGAAATTATTTCTGGTTATGAAGATGGCATTGATCTTGCCAATGACAAAACCTATTTCATTGCTAAAACCCGTACCCAGCCTTATCGCTATTTCTGGCGAACACTGGACATGAAACAGCGTAATACGGACTCGAATGAGCTGTATCCAACCGCCTGGAGCGAATGGAAGCCGATCAGTGTGCCGTTAGAAAATGCCCGTAATGGGGTTGTCCGTCCGGTCATCATGAATAACCGTCTCTACATAAGCTGGTTTGAAGTCTCAAAAGAAGAAGAGAAAAACAAAAACGACGAAAGCAAAACCATCATCCGATACCGCACCAAACTCAATCTGGCACATCTGGGGTTTGATGGTACATGGAGCAGCGGCACCACCGTACGCGAAGAGGTGCTTGATGATGCGATGGATAAAATGATTGCGGTGCTTGACCGGACGGGTAAAGAAGACCGTCTGGTACTGGTGGCATTTACCCGCCGTCATGGTATAGAAAACAAAGTCCCTTATGACTATGACGTAGTATTCAGTTACATCTGCGATAACATGCTGATGGCTTCCACGGATCTGCCTCCCTCCAGCACCAAACTCTCTGACCAAGATGATTATGGTGACAAACTGGTTTGGTTCTTCTTCCGTGATCCCCAGAATGGTGGTATGGATGAATTCAAGCAGCTGATCCTTTATCCCGTCCATATTAATAGGCAATGGCCGATTGAGAAGGAAAGAAAATTTGAGGGCAAACTGGGTGACGAACAGGATTTCGACCTCAAAGCTGACTATGTGGAAGATTCACTGGATATGTATCTGACCGCCATCTCCACCTACAAATACGATTTCAGCCTGAGCAAAAACATCCTGTACTGCATCTGGCTGGAAGACAAAAATAAAAACAGATGCTGGCTGAACTACCAGGTACTGACAAAAGAAGATTTTGAGCGAGGGGAAATCAAGCTTAGTACCAGAGTCAAACGGTGTCACAGCGATGACCTCAGCGACATCACGATTGTCACCGGTTTCAGTTTGCCGAAAGCAAATGCCGACGATATTGGCGGCAGAATCAGAGTCATCTTGAGCGTGGGTAAATTGGTTCGTGAAAAATTCCAGATCAAACAAACCAAACAAACCCAATACCTGCAATTCCCCGAAAATCCACCGACTCCCGTTTGGTATACCGATAAACAGATCCGCTTAAATACCCTGTTTGCCAAGGAGCTGGTCAGTAAAGCCAGCCAGAAACTGGATCTGGTGCTCAGTTGGGATACCCAGAACCTGCCTGAAGAGTCGATTTCTGGCAGTGGCACAGAACCGATTGACCTCAAGGGTGCCAATGGCATCTATTTCTGGGAACTGTTCTTCCATATGCCTTTCATGGTGGCATGGCGTTTCAATGTTGAGCAGCGTTATGAAGAAGCTAACCGCTGGCTCAAGTATATTTTTGATCCTTATGAAAATGAGGATCAACCGGCTCTGAAACAAGGAAAGCCGCGTTACTGGAACAGCCGCCCATTAATTGATGAGCCGAAGAAAAACTACAGCCTGATGCAGCCGAGTGATCCCGATGCGATTGCTTCCGGTGAACCGATACATTATCGCAAGGCGATTTTCTATTTTCTGGTCAGAAACCTGATTGATGACGGTGACATGGAATACCGGAAGCTCCAACCCACGGCAAGAACCATTGCCCGTTTGAGTTATGCAACCGCCAGTTCGCTGCTTGGCCGCCGCCCTGATGTGCAATTGGCAAGCTTCTGGCAACCGCTGTCCCTTGAAGATGCTCTCTACCGATATGACAACAGTGAGCTGCGCCAACTGGAGATGCAAAGCCAGCCATTGCCCCATATTCCCGTCGTTCATGACAACACGATCCGCGCCCTTGATAATGATCTGTTCATGAAGCCGATCAACAATGAACTGACGGCGATTTGGGATCGTATGGAAAACCGGATTTACAATTTACGGCACAACCTGACGCTGGATGGCAAAGAAATCAACATGGCACTCTATGATGGGAAGATCTCGCCACGCGACCTGATGAACCTGCGTTACCAGCGCGTAGTCACTGCCCGCAATGCCAGCCGGATGAATTTCAAAACACCTAATTACCGTTTTGAACCGATGCTGGCACGTGCCAGAGCCGGCGTTGAAACGCTGATACAGTTTGGCGGCACCTTACTGAGCCTGCTGGAACGCAAAGACAGTTTGAGCTTTGAAAAATTCCAGATGCTCCAGAATAGTGATCTCTACCGCTTCTCAATCGATCTTCAACAGCAGGAAATCAACATCAATCAAGCCAGCCTTGAGGTTTTACAGGTCAGCAAAAAATCGGCTCAAGAGCGACATGAACACTTTAAGGGATTGTATGACGAAAATATTTCGTCAACAGAGCAACAGGTGATTGAACTGCAATCCCAATCCGCTTCGGCGTTACTGGCAGCACAAACTTTGCGTACCGGCGCGGCTGCACTGGATATGCTACCTAATATCTATGGGCTGGCCGTGGGCGGATCGCGCTGGGGAGCTGCACTGAGTGCGGCGGCCGAAATGGTCATGATCAAACATCAATCTGACAGTATCAAAGCCGATAGTCTGAATGTGTCTGAATCATACCGCCGGCGCCGCCAAGAATGGGAAATGCAATACAAACAGGCGGAATGGGAAGTCAATTCCATTGATCAGCAAATCAATGTCCAAAACCTGCAATTGACTGCTTCCATGAAACGGTTGGCACAGGTTGAGGCGGAACAGCAAAAATCGCTGGCGCTGTTAGATTATTTCTCCAGCCGCTTTACCAATGAAAGCCTGTACACATGGATGATTAGCCAACTGTCAAACCTGTACCTGCAAGCCTATGATGCCGTTTCATCACTTTGCCTCTCCGCAGAAGCCTCATTACAGTACGAATTGGATTCAGAGCAGACCTTTATTGAAGGCAGTAGCTGGAATGATCTCTATCAGGGATTAATGTCTGGTGAAACACTGAAACTGGCGCTGCAAAGAATGGAACGCGCTTATGTTGAACAAAACTCACGCTTGCAAGAGATTACTAAAACTATCTCTCTCAAGGCATTGCGGAAAACAGCATGGGAAAACGATCTTGCAACCCTGAGACAGCACTCTCCCATTACTTTTAACCTGCAAGAATCAGACTTTGCTAAAGATTACCCTAACCTTGCCAATCGCCGGATCAAATCTGTCTCAGTTTCTCTGCCTATGTTAATCGGGCCTTATGAGGACATTTGCGCCCAACTCTCTCTGGGCGTCAATACCCGCATGGTGAAAGCCGACATTCAGACAATGGAAAAGCTGGTGAAAGAAGGGATTAATGCTGATTCGCCTTATCTGGCACGCAGCATCCACCCCAACCAGCAGATTTCCTTATCCACCGGCATAAACGACAGCGGCATGTTCACACTGAATTTTGATGATGAGCGTTTCCTGCCATTTGAAGGTGCGGGTGTTGAATCAAGTTGGACATTCGGTTTTACCAATAACTCGCAAAATCTCGACAGTCTGACCGATGTGATCCTGCATGTCCGGTATACCGCAAAAATCGGTTCCTCTGCATTCGGTAAAGCCGTTCAGAAATTGTTGGTAGAACAAAAGATCACGGATTAATAACAGCACAGGTTCAGCTTGTGACTGGCGATTTTCATGATTAACCAGCCTCCTGAACAGGGGGCTGAACAGGAAAAATTATCGGAGTTTATTCATGGCTAACAAATATACTTACACATCATCAAAAGCAATGTCCGATATCAGTGATGTTATTGGTGATCCCTTAACGGCCTGGAACCAACAGGAAGGCGGGCGGGTTTATAACGTGATTTTTAACAGCAACGTTTATACCAATACTTACTGGGTTGAACGCTGGCATGTACCGGGTCAATCTGGCCAGAAAAGTTCGCCGCACAATGCCTGGCAGTACGTCCGTGCGGCAACAGCAGAAGAGATCAACACACATGGCAATCCAACGGATGGTACGATAAACCCGACAGAAGAGATTCCATCCCCCGTTCTGCAATCTGACCGATACACGGAAGAAACTTACGAGAAGGTGAAGTACAAGCCCGATGGCTCAGGCACAAATCTCTCTTATACCGCGACCCGTGTCTGTAAACCGATGTATAACCAATATGAGCGTGACCCGGCTAAACCCAAACTTTCCGCTTACATTACAGACTGGTGTCAATATGATGCCCGTCTTGATGACAAGAATGAAAACCCCGAGGATCGCGGCAGAGGGTTTAATCTATCGACGATAGATCCGACAACTTACGACAAATTGATTTTCAGCTTCTTGGGTATCTGTGGGGATATTGGCGTTAAGAAAGAAAAAGTTAAGGAAGTCTGGGACGGCTGGAATTCCCAGACTGACCAGAAAATCACCGAAGGCCATATCGTGCCACTGGACCCTTACGGCGATTTAGGCACTGCCCGTAACGTCGGTCTGCCGGAATCGAGTAAAAATACTTCAATTAATGCGGGGACTTTTCTGCCCTATTATCAGCAGAGTAAAGCGGCGGGTTTGCTGGGAGGATTACGGGAATTACAAAAGCGCGCGCGGGCAGCAGGACACAAACTTGAGCTGGCATTCAGTATCGGGGGCTGGAGTTTATCGAGTTATTTCTCCAAGATGGCCGAAAATGAAGGACAGCGCACTGTTTTCATCAACAGTGTGGTTGATTTTTTTGAACGCTTCCCGATGTTCAGTTGTGTTGACATCGACTGGGAATACCCCGGTGCTGAGGGAGATGTACACAATATTATCAGTGAAAACGACGGCAAAAATTATGCCTTGCTGGTTAAAGAGCTGAGAACGGCACTGGATAATCGGTTCGGTACAGGCAGTAAAGAAATTTCTATTGCCTGTAGTGGGGTAAAAGCCAAACTTGCTAAGTCAAATATCGCTGAATTAGTTAAAAATGGGCTGGATAATATCTTCCTGATGAGTTACGACTTTTTTGGCACCGGATGGGCCAATTATATCGGGCATCATACCAACCTCTATTCCCCTAACGAGCCCGATCCTAATGGAGAATATGATCTCTCGGCAGAAGCGGCGATTAATTACCTGCATCAAGATCTCGGTATTCCTCTGAGTATAATTAACTTGGGTTATGCCAACTATGGACGTTCGGGTAAAGGTGCCAAGCTGGAAACGCGTTTGTACGATAAGCCGGGTGATGCTCTGGGCACAATGGAAAAAGGGGCGCCGGAATTCTTCGATATTGTCAATAACTACATGGATAGTGAACATACACTGAGTACGGGAAAAAATGGGTTTGTACTAATGACAGATACCAATGCTGATGCAGATTTCCTGTTCAGTGAAAAACAGGGGCATTTCATCTCACTGGATACTCCCCGCACGGTGAAACAAAAAGGAGAATATGTCACCGGGCATCAACTGGGAGGGATCTTTTCCTGGTCTGGTGATCAGGATTGCGGTCTGTTGGCCAATGCTGCCAGAGAAGGTATGGGATATATCGCCAAATCTAATCATGAAACTATCGATATGGGGCCGTTATATAATCCGGGGCAACCCTACTATTTAAAATCGCTCCGTGAATTGAAATCTTCGCGCTAAAGCTTGATTCATTGATAAACGCCAGTACCAACATGCTGGCGTAGTTGGTCATAAAATCAGATTCATAATCTTGTCACAGAAAGACAAATTCAACACTGAAACGATTTTATCCGTATTCTCTTCTGAGATATGTAGCAACCCTATGCAACGGTCAAGATGGGATTTATTGCTGTACCAATAAGATCACAGGAAACTTATTAAAAATTCTGTCGCAATGAGGTAAGAATTAGCTGATAAGTGAATTTTCTTCATTAATAAGAAGATTGCCTTTTTCAGTAACAGCATTATTATGTTGCAGTTTCCTTCGTACTCGGCTCTACAATATTGATTACCGCATTAGTCAGTCTTTATGGTTGACTCAATTAGCATATAGCACTAAGAAATATTTAAATACTTAACATATTCTTTTTCAATTTATAATATCAGATTAAACATACCAATTTTATTAATTGGGTTTTTATCGAATACATTAGAATCTTTCAAAATAGCACCGAGATAATTATAATATTTTTCGGTGCTATTTTTTCTGGAAAAAATATAACTTACTGTATTAATATTTTTCCAACGATTATTTAGGTTCAGTCGCCCCTTTCGGTGGCTCAAGCCTATCTAATTCAGCTAAGATTGCCGTAATCTGAGTTTCCCAATCCGCTGGTTTTATTTGCTTACGAAACCACGGTAATCGCTCTTGACGTTTAAAATCAACTGAACTGACAGCCTCTTTTCCTTGTAATAAATATTTTGACATAAATGCCAAAATATAAACTTTATCCTCGTCTGAGTTGAAAATACTAAGATAAGGAATAAAAAACTGATATGTCAGTTCATTCTTTTCGTTCAGCCCATAACATTTGAAATGCAAAATATTATTAGCAAACGCTACGCCTAATTCTTTATAGCGAGATACATACACTTTCCCTTTTTTCCAGGTATAAAAAAGTTGTCTTTCATGATCAATGATGAAATTTGCAGGCTTACGTAATCTTAAAAAAATGCTGATAATAAGAATATTGGCACTCAGGAAAAATAATCCGAAACTGGCATCTATAATCAAATATCGCCTAGCCATTTCTTCACCATAATAGCTATCTTTTGAATAAGAAATATATAAATATTCCGTTAGAGATATTTTTTTATCATCTGATATTACTCGTAATGACTTAGTATATGCAGGTGCATTTGGATTTAAATAAAATTGCTCTCCATAACGTTTTTTTGCATTCTGAACAGACCAAAGAAGATCCTCTTCATTAGCTTTCCATCCCTTAACAAAGTCATTAATAAAAAATCCCAAACCTAACATAAACCCAATCATCAAAGGTACTATAACTTCTTTTCTTGCTCTGATAAGATTATGACGAAAATGACACTCCTTGCTATTTATCGCATCCAAAAATCCTGCACGTTTTACGGTTTTATTATCCAGCAGAATTAGTTTTTGCTCCAGAACAGGATCACCAAATGTAAATAATGGCTCTGTTGGAGGTGCCTTCACTCTAAAAATTTTCTTGAATATTTTTTTAATTAATATACTCATTTAACGTAATACCTCATCTTCATATCCATAAACCGCATTTTCCAATGTTGGCTCTTTTCCCAATTTATAGTGAAGAGAAGAAACAATTTCTCTTTTCCCCACGTATAAAAAATTTTCTTTTCTCTGTCAATAACAAGTGGAGCTACTTTATGAGAGAAAAACAGCAAATACAAAAGAAAAGAATTCGCAGTAAGGAAAAACAGGAAAAAACCTCCTTCCAGTAATAAATCATACCGCACTGTGGATTTTTTATAGAACCCACTATCCGTATAACGAATATGAAAATATTGCAATAAAGATACACTCTCCGCATCAGAAATATATTCATACGCTTTCATATATTCTGGTATTTTAGAATTTAAATAAAAATTTTCACCATAATACTTTTTGGCATATTTAAGCGTTCTCAAATACCCCTTTTCATTACATTTCCATTCATTAATATAATCACTAACAAAGAAACAAAACCCCAATAAAAAACCAATAAGAGCAGGAACAATAATATGTATCCGATGATTATTTATCTCATTAATTATTACACAATTTTTATCATTAATTAATTCAAAAACCCCCTCATTTTCTAACTGCTCCTTATCTAATATTCCAATATTTTCCTTCAAAAGAGGATCGCAAACAGTTGATATTCTTGATAATTTAATTTCATTATCCTTAGCCATAAAAAATCCCACATAACAATTTAATATAAATAACAAAGCAACTATTTACAATACAATCTTTAAAACTTTAAAATTAGCACCGAGATAATTATAATATTTTCGGTGCTATTTTTTCTGGAAAAAATATAACTTACTGTATTAATATTTTCCCCAACTATTATTTAGGTTCAGTCGCCCCTTTCGGTGGCCAAAACCTATCTAATTCAGCTAATATTGCCGTAATCTGAGTTTCCCAATCTGCTGGTTTTATTTGCTTACGAAACCACGGTAATTGTTCTTGGCGTTTAAAATCAACTGAACTGACAGCCTCTTTTCCTTGTAATAAATATTTTGACATAAATGCCAAAATATAAATTTTATCCTCGTCTGAGTTGAAAAGACTAAGATAAGGGATAAAAAACTGATATGTCAGTTCATTCTTTTCGTTCAGCCCATAACATTTGAAATGCAAAATATTATTAGCAAACGCTACGCCTAATTCTTTATAGCGAGATACATACACTTTCCCTTTTTTCCAGGTATAAAAAAGTTGTCTTTCATGATCAATGATGAAATTTGCAGGCTTACGTAATCTCAAAAAAATGCTGATAATAAGAATATTGGCACTAAGGAAAAATAATCCGAAACTTGAATCTAAAATAAGAGACCTTCTAGCTCTTTCCTCTCCATAAATACTATCCTTAGAATAACTAATATATAAGTATTCCATTAATGATACCTTTTTATTATTTGATACTATCTTCAATAATTTAGTAGATGCAGATGCTTCAGAATTTAAATAAAATTGTTCCCCATAATTTTCCTTTGCACTCTTTAAAAGCAGAAGGATAGTTTTTTCCGAAGCATTCCATGCCTTAATGTTGTCATTAATAAAAAAAGAAAAACCTAACATAAACCCAACAAACACGGGTATTATAATTTCTTTTCTTGCTCTGATAAGATTATGACGGAAATGACACTCCTTGCTATTTATTGAATCCAAAAATCCTGCACGTTTTACAGTTTTATTATCCAGCAGAATTAGTTTTTGCTCCAGAACAGGAGTACCAAAAGTAGATAATGGCTCTGTTGGAAGCGTCTTCACTCTAAAAAGTTTTTTTATTAATTTACTCATTTAACGTAATACCTCATCTTCATATCCATAAACCGCATTTTCCAATATTGGCTCTTTTCCCAATTTATAGTGAAGAGGAGAAACAGTATCTTCTGTTGGCTTATAATACCAAAAGACTTTCATATAAACAGAATATTTTTCGTCTACTTCTACGGTCAGTGTAGTTAAACCACTCTCCTCGTCATAAATTAGATTTTCACGATTTTTACGAGCGATATCTATTGCTTTATCAAAATTATCTTTCACCACAGAATAATGATGCCTGCTATAACCACGTTCAATTATTGAAGCATCAGGATCACTATAGCCATCTGACAAAGCTGATGGAATAACTTCATGGTATATATCTGATTTCCCCCATTTGAAGTTAGGTAGTATAAATTTGTAAATCACCTTTCCTTGTTTATTATTTTCAATATTTAAAGTTGGTTTAATAAAAATATTTAAAAACTCCTGAAATTCGACCAGATATATATCTTTAATTTCCTTATCTATAATTTTTATTCTTTTAAATTGATTTTCTAAACTTAAACGTTTTTCACTCGTACTCCAAAAAGCATATTTACTCCCATTCCCCCAAAAGCAGTTACTTAACAACGTTTCCAAATCTATCCAATTGAAGTATATAGCTGCGAATGTTCCACCAAGCATTAGTGAAGCGCCTAGCGCAATCAGAAGACTGACGCCAAAAGTCACTTCCGATGCGGCTACCGCCATAGACCATCCTACAGCCATTATTATTGATCCTGTACCTATTGAAATATGAGAATAAGCTTCTTTATCATTACCAAAACTAAAAGAGTTGTAGGCATCGTAATAAGAAAGTACTCCACTCACAAACCCTGTAGCAATTAATCCACTATTTACCCATTTTGTTATTAAAGCACTTTCTAACAGAAGCCTGCGTGATGCAGAATCCAATAACGCTTTTGCTGCGGGGCTATTCAATTTACCCGCCAGGCTAGCTGCAACTTTAATAGCATCTCCACCAATAGCGGAAACACCTTTCGCAGCAATTAACCCACCTAATATAGTATTAGCATAGCTTGAAACATAATAATAAGGAAGTCTGTTTGCATTAAATGGCGCATTCTTGTCGAAACGAGACATTGATGTCAATTTATATAACATATAGCTCTTCATCAATAAATCCAAACCACTTAATCCAGAGCTCAATAAGTAGCCCGCAGACTTATTTGCATTATAAAAAAATTTAAACTGAGGATTTAACTCAGGCCTTTTAAATTTAATCAGCGGTATTTTTATCTTTATATTATTATTGTAATTATCCAACCGGTTAGACCAGTCAAACACTTTTTTTCCTACAAACCTTTTCAAGCCAGACTCAGCATGAGCCATGCCTTTCTTAATTTCACCTGATACTCCTTGATTTTCATATTCTTCAATTTTTTTTAGAAACGTATAATATTCTTTCTCGGTTAATTCGAGATAGTGTCCTTGCTTTATTTCAAGCCCAAAATAATCTAAGATTTTAGGCACAAGTTTATGCGTTACCTGTTTAACACTCAACACATGTAAATGTAATACCCCTTTATATGATAGCTCTGTTGTAAATACATACAGTCTAGCCAGTAAATTGCCAACGACACTGAGTATTATATCTATTCCCCGATTGAGGAACCTTGCAATGGAACCTTTATCAACGCCATCATGGCCCAATGAATTCACTATTCCATTGAGGGCAACTTCCCACGCACTATTTCCGTCTATAGCCAATGGACCCGCAATAATACTTTCCATCGCCAACAATCCCTCTTCTGAATGCTTTAGCGGCTCCATTAATTCAGCGTGTAAAATACAGAATCGTTCAAATTCTTTTGCATCACCTTCGGTATAAATGTCCTTTTTATCAGATACGGAGAAAAAATTCTTAAAATAATGTGTAAGCCCACCTAATTTACCTGCAATCATTTCACTTTCAGAAAAACATTTATAAAATTCAAGAATCTCTTTCTTTCTATCTTTTACACTCTTAATCGGCGTAGTTAATTTAGGCCACCAAGTTTTCCAATTTTCTTGGTGAATACACTCCTCAACACATTTTTTAACTTCTTTATTTTTTGATGCCGCTAATATCTCAACAAAATTCCCTATCGTAAGAGGATACATATTAGTTGCACTATAGCTTAGCTCCCAAAGATTAAGTAACATATAGGCCATTAAAATATCACGCTGATATCCCACCGGATCATGCAATACCACAATCTTCGCTTTATCTTTGTAATAAGGGCAGATAAGACTGTCGATATAACGCATTTCCATATCGGCATCCATGAAAAAACTGCCTTCCGTCGTGATATCCCCCAAATCAGCAGCGTGTAAAAGCGGATCGGATAATTGATTTTTGTATGCCTGAAATTGTTTTTCAGGATCTTTGAAATCTTCCACTAATCCGTCGAAATGTTCTTGTCTGGCATCAATGGCATAATCTGATACCTCACTGTCTAAATCCACAAATTGCATCGCATTCTTGCGGAAGTTTTTATCGTTATCCATCTTATTCAGGACAGATTTAGCCAGCTCGACTTCACTGTAAATGAGGCTAATTTGGGTCACATCTTTATCAATCGCCAGAAAAGGATAGCCTAATCCTGCTGTACCGCTGGCAGGGTGGATTTCTTCCCACGATGAGCTGCCGGCTTTTTGCTCATATTTGGTGTATTTTGTGACCATCCCCCTTTTGCCCTCTAAGGTAACAATTTCAGGGCTGAATTTGAAAATCAGTAAATTGCCATTCTGTTGGGAGCCCCGGGTTTTAATCGCCCCTTCTTCTTTGACATAGATCCAGCCCGGTCTGGGCATGCGAATGCTATAACCCCCCAGAACGCTGGCACTTAATGAATCATCATCAGGATCAATAAACGTACTTATTGGCGGCGGTAATTGAGCGTCTATCCATGTGTCACCAAAAAAATTCATATAAGCATATCTGACAGGATAAACCGGCCGGATATTGGCATCACAGGGCCTGACAACGGTATCCATGTCCAGCTCATGAGGTATGCGTGCCTTCGCCTCATCGACCATTTTTTCAAACGTTTCTGCCACTTTTTTCGCGGCGGTCTCAAGAGCGTCACCCGCGCTCGTTAATATCGATTTTTCCATTTATCTTATCTCCTTGTGTTAACTTAATGCCCGGTTTTTAAAACAATATTCATAACAAGCCAGCGCCCGCACCTCCTGCGCCTGTGCTTCGGCACAGGCATGCTGCCATGCCCGCTGCCAGAGTGCTTCGTTACCCCGTGCCAGACTTCTGCCCGCCACCAGATACAGAATGGAACGCTGATGGGCGAATCCCGCCAGACACGCAAGATTGGCCTGTTGCACCACAAAGGCGGGCAGCTGTTCTTGCTGTTCGGCCGACAGTTCAGGCTGGGTCTCTGCAATGAATTTCACTATCTGCGTCACCGCCCGCGCTTGGGTCTGCCCCGCCAGTATGTCAACCAGAGAGCGGTTGATGGCCACGGGAGCCGTTTTTTCCTGATTCAGACTGTTTTCTGCCACAGAAAGGGCGTAGTACTGCCCCGTCTGGCTGTCGAAATAACCGATCTGCATTATCGGGCGCATAAAGTGCATCAGTTGTTCATCCGGCAGGCTTCTCAGTAGCGGGAGCAAGCCTTGCGGCACATAAAAACGGTAAAACACCCAGGATTGGTGTTGTTCATTTCTCAGATAGGTGAATTTACGCAGGTGATTACGGATCACAGGAAATGGCTGGTCACTGTCGATAAAAATGCCCGGTTCCGGAGTGATCGGTCGGGTGATCTTGTGCTGAAAAGCCGAGTGCACCGTTGGGTCATCCGTTAACTCCACCAAATAAGGGGCGCTGTCTTCGAGCGTGATTTGGGTTTCCCCCTGAAACAGGCTTTCCCATCGCAGGTTGGAAACCATCAGGTCTGGCACGATAAAACTGCCCATGACCCGACGGTAAACCGTGGCATCAATCACCATATAGCGGTATTGCCCACGCGCACTGGCGGGCAGGGTTTCCGTCACGGCGAACTGCAATACGCCACGCGCGGCCGGCAGGAGGGGATTGTTATTGTGTTCGTTCAGCGGGATCACCCGGGCATTCCGCTCCACCCCCTGCCGGAACTGCCGCAATAGCGGCAATTCGACCTCAGCGCTGGCGGCAAGGTATTCAGGCAACGGCTGAATACTTTGGTATTGCCCCGGTGAATCTCCCGCCTGCAGGACATATTCCGCCAGCGCCGACAGCGCCTGCGGCTGGCTCGCTGCATGGACAATCGCCCGGGCAGAGTCAGGTTCGCCTTGTGGCGTGGTATAGGCATAATCCACCACCCAATGTTCGGCATAATCGGGTATCCAGGACATTATTCCGATGACTCCTGCTGTTTACGGGCTTTTTCCCGGCAATCCTCTGCCATGACCAACCCTTCATTGGCTGATCCGCTGAGTGACGGCACCGTGCCCGGGCTGCCCCCCGTTACCGACACCTCCCCTTGCAAGGTGATTTTGCCGGTGATCGTTACCCCTGAACCATCCAGCTTAATCGACCCTGCCTTGCCTTTGATCAGCACGGATTCGCTGGCCTGTAGGGTATGGACTTTCGTCAGGCTCTGGATGTTGTTGACCACATTCAGGGTATAGTTGTTGTTAATTTTGGCGGTTTTGTCCCGCCCCACTTCTTGCCGGTGATCCGCAAAGATATTTTCCTGCCAGTTGTTGTTGATGCGGGTTTTGCGATCTTTGGTGATGGTTTCAAACTGGTTCAGGTCAATCTGGATGTGCTGTTCATGCATGATCCGGATGAATTCGTCATTGCCGATTTCGTGTTTGCGATTGTTCAGGACATGGTGGCTTTCATCGTGACCCACACGCTGGGTTTTATCGTAGTTTATCTCGATAAGCTGATCTTTCTGGGCGTGGATATAGATCTCTTCACTCCCTTTCGCATCTTCAAAGCGCAATTCGTTAAATCCCTCACCTTTGTGGGTGCGGGTCTTGAAGGTGGTGCGCGTTTTTTCCGCCGGCAGATCCAGCGGCGGGCGGTTGCGCCCGTTGTAGGTACAGCCGGTGACGATCGGACGATCAATATCTCCGTTTAGGTAGGAAACAATCACCTCCTGACCGATGCGCGGGATCGCCATAAAACCATAGCCATCACCATTCCAGCCCTGCGCCACCCGCACCCAACAGGATGCCCGGTCGTCCGCTTCATCGTAACGGTTCCAGTGGAAATGCACTTTGATAGCGCCATGTTTGTCGACGTAGATCTCTTCCCCCTCCGGCCCCACGACAGTGGCCACTTCATCGCCATCCGCCAGCGGCTTATAGCGGAAAGGCGGGCGCCAATCCTGCCTGCCCGGAATAAAGGAAATCTGGTTGGTCAGGGTGGTTCCCTCCCCGGCCTCACCGGAGGCTTGTGGCTGATGCCCCTGATGGGAAACAGTGACTATCTGCCAGCTATCATTCATGGCGCCAATCGGGTGTGATTGCAGCATAAAGATCCGACCCGGACGCAATTTGATGCAGTTGGTGACCGCTTTCCCCACTTTGCTCTGGTTCTGCAACTGTTCCAGCCGCAATTGGGTAAAGGGGCGGCCTTCGGCATCCTTCTGAAAACGGCCATAACTTTCAAAAACCGAATGCCCCATGCCTTTTTCCAGTGCAGCGGTATGTTGCAATGGATAGGAGGGGCGCAGGAAGTTGTTGTCTTTATGGCGGGTTTCATCGGGGCACAGGTATTCGCCGTAATTCCACTGCCATGCGGTTGAATCACTGTTGTCGGTATTGGCCTGAACGTTGTAGGTCAGGGTCAGTGCCGCCAACATGCCAAGGTGAGAGTTGCTGTAGAACAGTTTGTCCTCTTCAAACCAGAACATGATGCCCTCTTCGGCCGCCAGACGGCACCAGAAATCATAGGCAGATTCACGTTTTTGGGTGGTGTATTCCCGTATCGCATGTTGCTGGTGATCTTTATAGAATTTACTCTCCGCCTTGATGCGATGCTCTTTCAGCAGCCGGGCGAGAATATCCGGTACGGATTGGTAATGAAAAATCCGGCTATCCTGATTGAGCGTCATCAGCCACATTTCAGGGCGGACAATAAAGGTGTAATAGGTACGCAGCCCGTCAGTATTGCCCTGCTCTGCCCCCGCCACAATGCCGTTGACGGTGCGTTCAGTGACGCCATCACGTATGACGGTCAGAGAAGCGCTGGTACCAAGCTGCTCGCTGAGCGCCACATTATTCAGTGAACTGACGACGGTCATGGTCAGGTGAAAGAGTTGCGATAACCCTTCCTGTAAACTGAAATCTACGACCTGAAAGGTGGTTTGCGGCAGTCGGCCTATCCGGCAGGTAAAAACTAATCCATCCATTGTAGAAATTCCTTACATGATTGAGCGATAACCTTCCAGCATTGAAGGTGACAGATACCATTGCGTCCCTGAAGGCTGGCTGATGACACGCATTCTCAGCCACGATCCCTGGGCAAGACAGAACGGGAAGAATTGGTATAACGCGTTGGCAAACCGGTACATTTCACCGGCACTGGTATAGGCTGATTCATCCATTTCCAGAGTGATAAGCAGGCAGCGGACGGGTCTGCCCCGGATAAGCCTGTCGCCCCATTTCGCGGTGATATTGCTGATCCCGTCAATCATGCGCCGGATGCTGCGGCTGACCGGGCGATCCCCCTCGGGGTACAGGTCAAAATCCTGCAACAGTTGTCTGACCGATCGTACGCTCTCTAAGGCATAGCTGCCCGTGGCATAGTGTGACAGGAAATGCCAATAGCGGAGGCTGTCGGTAATGGGGGGATAGGTGCGTGAAGTGGGCGTGATGTTTTTTAATTGCAAAATCTCGGGAACATTCTCACCGCCCAGAGAAATCACCCCGGATATCAGGGGGGGTAGGTTCTGTTCAAAACCATAAAAATGACAGATAAATTCGCGCTCAGGCGGTTTATGCATTAATTTTCCTTCACTGTCATAGAACACTACCTGATAGCGGACTCCATTCCATTCATCATGGGCGGTTTCAAGCCCGTAGAAGCCGGCGTTATCATATTCCGAGTGGTAACGCTCCATGCCGGTCAACAGGCTTGCCGGATAGAACAGATACTCACCCCCACGGTGCTCTTCTTCACTGCCCGGCTCATTTTTCAACTCAATGCCAGCGATATGCAAAATTCCCTGATTGAGTGCCAGCGGCAGAGGATAACGGGCGGTTTCGGCGGCAAAAGGCAGTGTGACCTGACAGTTGCGCTTCATGTTGACAACAGGGACACAATGTAGCTGAAATGCCGATTCGATTTGTTCCGCCGATAACGGCAGTAGCGTATTTAATGTCAATTCCACACTGAATTCGCGATGTTCCGCCAGTTTGAGTTGTTTCGCCATTACTGGCAGGGGTAAATCCACAAACTGGTTGATATGGGGCAGATAGAGCGATTCTATGAGCAACTGGGGTGCCCAATTGTCATCTTTGGCCGATGATAGTGTCAGACGGGATGCACCGGAACGGGCTTCAAACCGCTCTCCCTGCGCTTTATAAACCTGGCCGTTGTGGTGCAGCTCGGTATCGGTGTAATACTGCATAAGCCCCAGCATCAGTATATCGGCGACTGGCTCGTCACTGCTCAGGAACAGGCTTATCGGTCTGGTCTGCCACTCCGCGTCTTTACCGGTGTAACGAAATTTCAGGATGATTTTGGTCGCCTGTATCTGATGTATGATTTCACGGGAAACCAATGTCAGGGGGGCAATCGGGCACGGACGACACATCACAAATGGCTGACCGGCCTCGGTATAAACCTCGGTTCCTGCCGGGATGGAAAAATCGGAATCTCCCTGTCCATGACTGTCGAACTGGATAATGCTGGTTGCAGGAAGGCCTTTCAGCGGCTGGGCACGTAATTTTTGCAACAATGGCCGCGTCAGTTCAGGAAAGCCATCCTCGATGTTGTGCTTCAGGCGCGCCGTTAATACAGAAGCACCCTCAAAAAGTCTTTCGACATCAGGATCCCCACCACCCAGTACATCACGAAGGTGCGGTTTTTCTTCACTCACAATTTTTGCTAGTTGTCTTAAATAATCAAATTCCTGCTGATAATAATATTCAAACGATTTCACAACTGACTCCTTTTCCTTAAAGCGGCATGTTGTGAGAATGACCACTTTGCCTTTATACCCGTCCTTCAAGTTGCAGTGTTGTTGGCATCCTGAAATACATAAGGTATATGTTGAGTTTATTAATTTCAGGTAAGTGAAAAATCTTTATAAATTCTTATCAATTAAAAATAAATGCTTAATATATACGTTGCCGAGGGTATGTCAAACCCAAAAAAAGCCTATATATTGTGTCTTTATTCCCCTTTATTCATCGCAAAATATTAGAGATTCTCAATATCATTATTTGAAATTAATAAATTAGTTTGATGAGTTAATGCGTTCACCATTAAAAGCTTTAGAGCGGTACTGCTCCCCACGGAAGGAACCCGTGCCAAAGCAGATTTTGTTCAAAGAATGGTATGATGTGCTACTGATATGCAGTGGGATTAATTTTTAACTTAGAAAATTCATGCTGTTAAAATTTTTTGCCAAAAAAATTGGAAAAAGTAAGATAAATTACGATTAATGTTGGAATTTATTTCATTGAGGTCGGTGAATATATGAAGTTAACAATTAAACCAATAAGTGTTTTATCCCAGCAGGATAAGATTGATTTGAAAAAAATTTGGCCGGAACAAGATACGCAGGAGTGGGAAGTGCTGTTAGCAGGTGATCAAAAACTGTTTGTAGCACAATTTAACGGCCGATTGCTTGCCGCGGTTAAAGTGACGCTCAATTCATCAACAGGAATACTGGAAGATTTTTGTGTACGGGAAGTGACCCGTCGGCGTGGCGTTGGGGCTTATCTGCTGGAGCAGGTCAAGGCCGCATTCCCGGAGATCAACCGTTGGGAATGGAGCCTGAATCATTTTCCTGATATCCACGCTCCAGCGTTGCGGGATTTTATGGATGCCTGCGATTTCCGCTATGATGCACAAAATAATGCCTATTATTACGAATAAGCCATACGCCAGACCGAAGCAACATTACGTGCCGTTACCCGTAAGTTATCAGTACTATTGGCAAGGGCATCGGAAAGAGAGCAAGCACCCGGTACAATGGAAAAGACTGCATCCAGCCCGTGCTGATGCACAACATGGTAATCACAGCTCATTCCCCCAACCAAAGCGATGGTGGGAATACCAAACTTTTTGGCGACACGGGCAACTCCAATCGGTGTTTTGCCCTGTATGGTCTGGCTATCCATACGACCTTCACCCGTAATCACCAAATCCGCCCCCTGAATGGCCTCTTCCAGTTTCAGGGTATTAATGACAATCTCAATACCCGACTGCAATTTCGCGCCCAAACAACCTAACAGGGAAGCGCCCATACCTCCCGCAGCGCCTGTTCCCGCAACATCAATCACTTTTTTGTCCGTCAGTGATTCAATTTTCATCCCATAATGGTGCAATGCCGAATCCAACGCTTTGACCATTTCCGGTGTCGCCCCTTTTTGTGGGCCAAATATCGCTGATGCCCCTGATTCACCACATAATGAGTTCTTCACGTCACAGGCTACAGTGATCTCAAGCTGACTAAGACGTGGATCAAGACCAGAAAGGTCGATGCTTTCCAATCGGGTTAGTGCCGCCCCCCCCAATGGCAGAATACGGCAATCACCATCCCAGAGCTGCGCACCCAGTGCCTGCATCATTCCTGCACCACCGTCGTTGGTCGCACTACCGCCAATACCCAAAATCAGTTTCTGCGCACCGTGTTCCAGCGCTGCCAGAATGAGTTCTCCGGTACCGTAACTTGTCGTTATCAAAGGATTGCGCTGTTCCATCGGCACAAGATGTAAGCCAGAAGCGGCGGCCATTTCAATGACGGCGGTTTTCCCATCCCCCAGCAAACCAAAGAAAGCATCAACCGGCTGCCCCAAGGGGTCGGTTACTGAACATGAAATTATCTGCCCGCCCGTTGCAGCCACCAGAGATTCCACCGTACCTTCGCCGCCATCCGCCATTGGCAATTTGATATAAGCTGCCTGTGGAAAGATTTCCCGAAACCCCTGCTCTATCGCCTCCGCTACTTGCAAGGCGCTCAGGCTTTCCTTAAATGAATCAGGAGCAATTACGATTTTCATAGCAATGTCCTCTATGCTCTGATGCTTCTGGCCAGCAACACCTACACCAAAGATTGAAGTGGAGACTGAAGATATGAGGAAACCCATTAACGTCTTATAGGGCAGCAGACACAAAAAAAGCGATAAATAAATTATCGCTTTTTAATTCGTCAGGGATGAGTTTACGCTTCAATCGCCAGCCGCAATTTCTTCATTGCGTTCTTTTCTAGCTGTCGAACACGCTCGGCCGATACACCATACTTATCCGCCAGTTCCTGCAAGGTGGATTTGTTGTCATCATCCAGCCAACGGGCGCGGATAATGTCCTGGCTACGCTCATCCAGCCCTTCTATCGCCATAGAAAGTTTATCCGCAGCGTGGTTTTCCCAATTGTCTTCTTCAATACCATCGGCAAAGTCAGAAGCCTTGTCCTGCAAGTAGAGCACCGGAGCCACTGGCTGGCTGTCATGACTGTCATCATTAGAGGACATATCAAACGCCATATCCTGCGCCGACATGCGGGATTCCATCTCTCGGACGTCCTTGCTGGTCACCCCTAATTCTTTGGCAACCAAATCAACTTCATCCTGATTAAACCACCCCAGACGTTGTTTAGCCTTACGCAAATTAAAAAACAGTTTACGCTGAGCTTTTGTCGTTGCGACTTTCACAATGCGCCAATTACGCAGTACATATTCATGGATTTCTGCCTTGATCCAGTGAACAGCAAACGAAACTAGACGAACGCCTACTTCTGGATTAAATCGACGAACCGCTTTCATCAGGCCAATGTTGCCTTCCTGAATTAAATCCGCCTGTGGCAGACCATAGCCAGAATAACTGCGAGCGACATGAACAACGAAGCGCAAGTGAGACAGAATCAGCTTTTTCGCTGCATCCAGATCTCCCTGGTAATGCAGCCTTTCTGCCAGTTCTTTCTCTTCTTCTGCGGAGAGCATAGGATAAGCATTGGAGGCACGGACGTATCCTTCCAAACTACCTTGTGGAACTAGTGCCAAAGTTTGCATTTCTTTTGTCATTCAAATTCTCTCAAATCAGATCCAAATTGATGGCCTTGTAAATTTTGCCTGAGCCCACCGATAAGGTTTATTCAAGCCAAAGATATGTCTATTTTACCATCATAGAGCTCATATTCAAATCATCTAAATGGTATGAATATGGATACAAATTGCTAACTGTACTTTCGACCACAATTTCTTCGACCGTAATGCAGCCCAAAAGTTCACCTGAAGACCAACAAATGGACTCATTCCGGCCTGAAACGGCGTAAATGCTGAATAGTCGCAAACCATGCCGCAAGCCAGCCTATCATGCCCGAAATCAGTACCAGCAACAGGGATTCATCCCATCCCAAACCGTACAATTTAAAGGTAGTACCAAAAACACCTGCAACGTCCGTAACGACATTGGAAAGTTTCCAAACCAGTAACGATGAAAGGATCAGAGAAAAAATCGCGCCTAATCCCCCCAGCAATACGCCACCATTGAGGAAGGGACGCAGAATAAAGCCATCTGTTGCGCCAATCAGTTTCATGACATTGATAGTTTCGCGGCGACTAAAGATACTGAGACGAACGCTGTTACCAATAACCAAAAGCAGCGCAACCACCATCAAAATACCTATTACAGCAGCAATCTGGCCAATAAGGTTTGCTAAGGCAGTGAGGCGGGTAAACCAGCTCTCATCCATTCTGACTTCTTCAATACCTTTGATCTGGGAAACCCGATCACGCAATGTTGTTAATACCGTCGAATCTTGAAAATCCATTTGAGGGGAAATAATCGCGACCGCGGGTAGCGGGTTTTCTTCCAGAAGATTTAAAGCACCGGCAAAGCCAGACCATGCACGAAATTCATTCTCGGCTTCTTCACGGGACAGGTAATTCACCGATTTCACACCATCAATGACTTTCAACTGCTCAATCACCTGTCTGGCGCCGCCGTCGTTCAAGGATTTATCCAGATAGACCGTAAGTTGCGGAACGGGATACCACTGCTCCACCGCTTGGTTGACATTTTTCCAGACAATGTAAAACACGCTCGGTAAGGTCAATGAGATGGCAATTACCATGATAGTCAGCAACGTCGCCAGCGGCTGGCGCAGCATATCTGACAAGGTGCTTTTCCACGCGTAACGCTGCTGTACGCGCCAGCCCCCTTTCAGTGACTTGGACTTGGGTTTAGGCGGTGTCATTTTTTTCGCTGAATGACGGACATTTTTAACCATGATGTCCTCCTTGCATACGCCCCTGATTCAACGTCAGGATACGGTAATTTCTTCGTTCTATGAGAGCTACGTCATGCGTCGCCATCAGAACCGTCACACCAACGCGGTTAAACTCTTCAAACAGGCGCATGATCCCCTCAGACAGTTCCCCATCCAGATTTCCTGTGGGTTCATCCGCCAGCAGGACGGTGGGTTTGTTTACAACAGCGCGGGCAATACCAACACGCTGCTGCTCCCCCCCAGAAAGCTGAATGGGAAAATTTTTCGCTTTGTCCAGCAAGCCTACCTTATCCAACGCCGCAGATACCCGTCGGCGAATATCCTCGGCGCTTGCCCCTGAGATGATCAGCGGCATAGCAACGTTCTCGTAAACCGTGCGATCCAGCAGGAGATGATGATCCTGAAAAATCATGCCGATCTGACGACGAAGAAAAGGGGTTTCACGGGTTTTTAATCGGCTGATGTCATGCCCCCCAAACCAAATATGGCCTGCACTTGGGCGTTCTATACCGCAGATAAGTTTCAACAGCGTGCTTTTACCCGCTCCTGAATGACCGGTTAAGAATGCCATTTCCCCTGGAAGCAGATGAAAATCCACCCCTTGCAGCGCTTGCCGCCCTCCCAGATAGGCTTTACTGACCTGTTCAAAGCGAATCATTGATAGTTAATCCTCTCGGGCAAAAAGAGCCTCTATAAAATCGTCAGCCTTAAATGGACGGAGATCTTCAATGCCTTCCCCAACACCGATGTAACGAATAGGGATATCAAATTGGTCGGCAATAGCGAAGATAACTCCCCCTTTGGCAGTACCATCCAGTTTGGTCAGTGAGATCCCCGTCAATCCAACCGCTTCATGAAAGAGTTTAGCCTGACTGACCGCATTTTGGCCTGTGCAGGCATCCAGAGTCAGCATAATTTCATGCGGGGTCTCTTCATCCAGCTTTCTCATCACACGGACAATTTTTTTCAGTTCTTCCATCAGATGGGATTTATTCTGCAAGCGCCCTGCGGTATCAGCGATCAGAATATCAACGCCTTTCGCTTTGGCAGATTGGATCGCATCAAAAATGACTGAGGCCGGATCTGCGCCGGTATGCTGTGCAATTACCGGGATTTTGTTGCGTTCTCCCCAGACCTGCAATTGTTCCACTGCTGCCGCACGGAAGGTATCTCCCGCCGCTAACATGACGGATTTGCCCTGAGACTGGTACTGACGCGCCAATTTACCGATGGTTGTCGTCTTACCAACACCATTCACACCCACCATCAGGATGACATAAGGTGATTTACCTTCTATATCCAGTGGCTTATCAACTTTTGCCAGAATATCTGACATTTCTTCTTTCAGTTTCGTGTATAACGCTTCCGCATCTTTTAATTCTTTGCGGCTGGCATGAGCGGTTAAATTGTTAATGATCTTACGGGTAGTTTCGACACCAACATCCGCAACCAGTAACTGTTCTTCCAATTCTTCAAACAGATCATCATCAATTTTCTTGCCGCTGAATAACCCTAAAAATCCGGAACCCAGATTCTGGCGGGTTTTCACCAAACTACGTTTCAAACGCGCAAAAAAGCCTTCTTTGCTCGGACGATCCTGCTCTTTGGGTAATATGGATGATTCTTCTATTAGGCGCTGCTGCTCCGCTTCTTCCGCTGCGCGACGGGCGGCTTCTTCGGCTAAACGCTGCTGCTCCGCTTCTTCCGCTGCGTGGTGGGCGGCTTCTTCGGCTAAACGCTGCTGCTCTGCTTCTTCCGCTGCGCGACGGGCGGCTTCTTCGGCTAAACGCTGCTGCTCTGCTTCTTCCGCTGCGCGACGGGCGGCTTCTTCGGCTAAACGCTGCTGCTCCGCTTCTTCCGCTGCGCGACGGGCGGCTTCTTCGGCTAAACGCTGCTGCTCCGCTTCTTCCGCTGCGCGACGGGCGGCTTCTTCGGCTAAACGTTGCTGCTCCGCTTCTTCCGCCGCTGATTTGTCTTGTTCAAGTTGTTCTTCTTGCTGTTTCTTTTCCTGACGACCACGTCCAAACCAAGAGAAGAAACCTTTTTTTTGCTCTTCTGCCATTGGGCACTACACTCCTCGCGGTTAATTATGGCGTTTAACAACCTATCCCATTAAGCTATTTTCTTTACCCGTTTGCGGGTGCAATTAATACTTATTAGGATAAGCTAAAAACCTATCGCCGCAGACGCTTTGTTTTTCAACCACTACGCCTGCTGCGATAGGTTCTAACGGTGATAAAATCCAGTCTAACATTTTCATCACATCACAACACATATCTATGTGTGGATTTCGTGGTAAATTAATCAATATGTTTCTTCATTCTCATTTTTTGTATCCGCCGTCTATTATGCAAATAGCATCGGATGACAAATGCTTAAACTATATAAATTATGACTAAAAAATCACAGAGTGCGTCTTTGGGACAAATCCGCATTATTGGCGGAAAATGGCGCGGGAGAAAATTACCCGTTCCTGATAGTGAGGGGCTACGTCCGACGACTGATCGTGTCCGTGAGACACTCTTTAACTGGCTGATGCCCATCATTCAGGAAGCTCGCTGCCTGGATTGCTTCTCCGGCAGCGGAGCACTTGGGATTGAAGCCTTATCGCGCAACGCAAGTCACGCGACCTTGCTTGAATATGATCGTCATGTAGCAAAACAATTATCAGCCAATTTAGCCTTACTTAAGGCCGAAAATGCTAATGTGGTACAGGGAAACACCCTGCAATATCTCAACCAGACAGGTACACCTTTTGATGTGGTTTTTCTCGATCCCCCATTTCGCAAGGGGATGCTTGTTGAAACAATCAACTTACTGGAAGCCAACGGTTGGCTGGCTGAAGAGAGTTGGATTTATGTTGAAGCGGAATCAGAATCTACTGCAACAGAAGCCCCCGCAAACTGGCAATTACATCGGGAAAAAATTGCCGGCCAAGTTGCTTACCGACTGTATATCCGCCGCCAGCAGTCTGGCGACAGATCTGCTTAAATACGATTTTGGAGTTAATGATGTTTATTCAATTAGGAAAAGTTATCATGGTTCTCGTTTGGGGAATTATGATTTTCAATTTGATCCATCCCTTTCCTAAACCATTGAGATATTTTATGGATATCGCCATGGTTTTCACAGTGATAATGCATGCCTTCCAACTTTTACTATTAAAAAACTCCCAACCCAAAGATCAAAAGTTTTCTGTTTTTCTTCAGACCAAGATCTTCTTTTTTGGTGTGTTTGAGTTACTTACTTGGCAAAAAAAACAGCGTCAAGATAAAAAATAACGTCCCATTCCCTTTCTATTTGGTGTCAGTGATGCCGACGGTATTCTGTCGGTATCATTTATTTTGATTATTCACTCACTGGTTATCTGATCAAATAACAAAAAAAGAGGGGATAAATGATTTCATTTCAAAAAGCACAAATCATCAAAAAAATTCATTGTTTTAAGTTTGACTCTGGAGCTTACTCCAGAGTGTAGAGTGAACTGTAACCCATTTGAATTAACTCTATTGAGAGGCCGCCTATGTTCTCCATATTCAAAAAACATAAGCAATCACAGCACGGCTCTTTGTCTCACAAAAATAAAGACCATAAACATTCCCACGGCGTTCATGGCAAAGAAGATAAAAGTTCACACAACGCCCATGAACATGATCGAGGACACTGTTCACACGACCATGCCCCTACCATACAGGATACAACCCCTCTTGAATTAACCGCCAACCAGCGTTTTAACTGGATAATCCACGGCATGGATTGCCCAAGCTGTGCAGGCAAAATCGAAAATGCGGTTAAAAAATTGCCTGAAGCTAAACAGGTCAGGGTGCTGTTTACTACGGAAAAACTGGTGGTCGATGCTGATTCTGATATTCGCGCAGCCGTCGAACAAGCGGTAAAACAGGCGGGTTTTGAAATCAAGCAAACGGATTCGACGATTAGATTGCCTCCAGCAGCAAATCACTGGAAAACCTTTTCCCCAATTCTCATTCTTATAGCATTAATGGTCATCAGTTGGGGCATTACAAAAATAAATCCACCCGCTGGACAGATTGCATTCATTGTTACCACGTTGATTGGGTTATACCCGGTCGCCACCAAAGCCATCAAACTGATCCGTTCAGGAACTCCCTTTGCCATTGAAACCTTGATGAGTGTCGCCGCTATCGGTGCCCTATTCATTGATGCCACCGCAGAGGCAGCAATGGTTATTCTGCTGTTCAAAGTGGGAGAAGTACTGGAATCTTATGCCGCAGGGCGTGCCCGCCGTGGTGTCAGTGCCTTGATGGCTCTGGTTCCTGAACAGGCGCTGCGGGTGACAGGAGGAGAAAAGAAAACCGTTCCGGCTGCTGACCTGCGTCCGGGGGATATTATTGAAATTGCGCCGGGTGCCCGTTTACCTACCGATGCCGAACTACTCAGTCCGTTCGCCAGTTTTGATGAAAGTGCTCTGACAGGTGAATCTATTCCAGTTGAACGCCAGCAGGGAGAAAAAGTTGCTGCGGGCTGCCTCTCTGTCGATAGCGCAGTGCAAATGAGAGTGTTCTCTGAACCGGGACACAATGCCATCGACCGCATTCTTCAACTGATAGAAGAAGCGGAAGAGCGCCGTGCTCCCATTGAGCGCTTCATCGATCGATTCAGCCGTATTTATACACCGCTGATTATCTTGTTCTCTGTACTGGTCGTAGTAATCCCTCCCCTCCTCCTTGCCGAGCCTTGGGAAACTTGGATCTATCGTGGATTGACCCTGCTATTAATCGGCTGCCCCTGTGCGCTGGTTATCTCAACACCCGCCGCGATCACTTCTGCACTGGCGGCAGCGACCCGTCGTGGTGCTTTAATCAAAGGCGGAGCGGCATTGGAGCAGCTCGGTTCAGTTACCACCATTGCGTTGGATAAAACCGGCACACTGACCGAAGGAAAACCCCGGGTCACGGAAATAGAACCCGTGGAAAACATCAGCGTAGAAACACTGCTGGCGCTGGCAGGAGCGGTCGAAAGTGGCTCGCACCACCCATTGGCAAAAGCTATCCTCAACGCGGCAGAAAATAAAGGTGTGACGGTTGTCGAAGCTGAACACCGTAAAGCGTTGGCTGGGATCGGGGTTGAAGGGCGATTGTCAGGGCAGAAAATTCTGGTCGCGGCTCCGGGGCGACTGCCGGAAAACACGTTATCCACCGCATGGAAACAAAGGGTCACAGAGCTGGAAAGCAACGGTAAAACGGCGGTTGCCGTGGTACAGGGTGAGCAATTTGTGGGTTTGATTGCCATGCAGGACACCTTGCGTCAGGATGCCATAGACGCAATCCGCGCCCTGAAAAAACAAGGCGTCAATGCTGTGATGCTGACTGGCGATAACCCTCGTGCTGCGGCCGCTATTGCAGCTCAATTGGGGATCGATTATCGCGCGGGTCTGTTGCCGGAAGACAAGGTAAAAGCCGTCACTGAGCTAAATGAAAAACACCATACCATGATGGTCGGTGATGGCATCAACGATGCCCCTGCCATGAAAGCGGCCAGTATCGGTGTCGCCATGGGGAGTGGTACTGATGTTGCGCTGGAAACAGCGGACGCCGCCTTAACACACAATCGACTGACCGGTTTGCCTGAAATGATCGCTCTGTCCCGGACAACGCACTATAACATCCGCCAGAATATCACCATTGCGTTAGGCTTGAAGGCGATATTCCTTATTACCAGTCTATTGGGGATCACGGGTCTGTGGATGGCCGTGCTGGCTGATTCAGGTGCCACGGCGCTGGTTACAGCGAACGCCATCCGGCTGCTACGGGTTAAGTCACAAAAACGATGATTGATTAATCCGCGGATTGGTTAAGAACCCAGACGTCTTAATCAAAAGATCAAAAAGATAAATTGAAAAGGTGCAAAGAATGCACCTTTTCAAAATTACAGTAACTCAAAAATGCTATTAAGGAAAAAGAAAATATGGCACCCAGTGAGGTGATTGATGCTATCCAAGTGCCATATTAAAAGCCTAGCACAGCCCACTTTTTCTGCCAGTCACCTAAGCTACATTTTCGTTTTTTTTGATCAAATACCGATAAGGAGTTTGCCCTGTCTCCTGAGCAATCAAGGCGTGCTCCATAAAACGGCAAAAACCCGGAATATCACGGGTCGTCGCCGGATCATCAGCAATGATCAATAGTGTCTGGCCAGCATCCATATGGCGAACGATCTTACGTATCATCATCACTGGCTCAGGACAGCGTAACCCCTGCGTATCAAGCGTTTTGTCAGGGTTAGCAAAAACATTGGACATAACAATCTCTGTAGGTTCAAACACACTATGGCGATGGATTATATTACAAAATATCATCAACTGCCGCACTTTGCTTTTGTTGCGCAACGCGCGTATGATGCGTTTCACCTGATCATTCAGGCAAAGAAAGTTTGTTTTTTTGGGTTCCCTTACCCCATTCATCAAAAAGGTACAATATGTTTCATTTGACCACGCAGCAGAAAGCCACGGCGTTGATCTGGCTTTCGCTTTTCCACATTTTGATCATTACTTCCAGTAACTATCTGGTGCAATTGCCTGTCTCCATTTTTGGTTTTCATACCACTTGGGGAGCATTCACATTTCCTTTTATCTTTTTGGCAACCGATCTGACTGTACGCATTTATGGTGCACCATTGGCACGTAAGATCATCCTCACGGTTATGCTGCCAGCGCTGCTGATTTCCTATTTCATTTCTGCTCTATTTTTTCAAGGAACGTGGCAGGGATTCGGGACATTAGGAACCTTTAATCTGTTTGTTGCCCGTATTGCAGCCGCGAGCTTTATGGGTTATGTCCTTGGTCAGATATTGGATGTGGGAGTTTTCAATCGCCTGCGTCAGAAACGCCGCTGGTGGATAGCACCGACTGCCGCCATGTTTTTTGGTAATTTGCTCGATACACTGGCATTTTTCTTTATCGCATTTTATCGCAGCAGCGATGCATTCATGGCGACGCACTGGGTAGAGATTGCTCTGGTGGATTACGCTTTCAAGCTGTTCATCTGTATGCTTTTCTTCCTGCCAGCTTATGGTGTCCTTTTGAATTTAATCCTGAAATTTTCTTTCTCTCATTCAACAGATAAAACTCTGGTCAAAAATCATTGAAGCAACATTACGCCCCGAATCAATCAGGGCGTAAATAAATCTTTCGATTTTATCTCACAGATCGCTCATTTCCTGCTTTGGCTCATAACTTCCCTGTATATCTTATCGTATAGTGTTGGCGGACAGGCAAACAAATACTTTTATTCGAAACTGCTAATGATCTGCCACACGCCAGTGTTATGACAGCTCATGTTGAGTTTCCAGTGAAGAAGGAATATTTCTTATGCTGAAAGTGATCCAGTCTCCATCCAAATATATCCAAGGGCCAGGTGCGTTATCTCACATCGGCCAATACACCAAAATACTTGCTGATCACGTTTTTGTGATTGCCGATAATTTCGTAATGAGCCTCATTGGAGATGCCGTTAGCAAAAGTCTGGAAGCACACGCAGTCACCAGCCATTTTGAGATCTTCAACGGTGAATGTAGCCGTGGCGAAATCAAACGCCTGTCAGACATTTCAGCGAGTCACCAATGTCAGGCCGTAATTGGGATCGGGGGCGGCAAGACTCTTGATACCGCCAAAGCTATAGCGCATGCATGCAGGCTACCTGTAATAATTTCCCCTACCATCGCTTCCACAGATGCCCCAACCAGTGCCCTTTCCGTTCTGTATACCGAGCTGGGTGAATTTGATGGCTACCTGCTGTATCCACAAAACCCTAATATCGTACTGATGGACACCCGTATTATTGCCAAAGCACCGGTTCGTCTGCTTGTGGCAGGAATGGGAGATGCGCTTGCCACCTATTTTGAAGCCCGGGCAAATAGCGCTGCTCATAAACCAACAATGGCGGGGGGTGCAACATCCAATACTGGGCTGGCTCTGGCCAAACTGTGTTACGACACCTTACTGGCAGAAGGTTATAAGGCAAAACTCGCGGTGGAAGCGGGTGTCAGTACTCCGGCAGTGGAAAATATCATTGAGGCGAATACTTATCTCAGTGGTATCGGTTTTGAAAGTGCAGGACTTGCCGCTGCCCACGCCATTCACAATGGCTTCACCGTGCTGGAGGAATGTCATCATCTCTATCACGGAGAAAAAGTGGCGTTCGGCACACTGGCACAATTGATGCTGGAAAACAGCCCGAATGAAGAGTTGGAAACCGTGCTCGATTTCTGTGTTCAAGTCGGTCTTCCTGTCACTCTGGAGCAACTCGGCTTGCGGGACAGTGAGAAATTGCACCAGAAAATCATGGAAGTTGCCAAGGCCAGTTGTGCCGAAGGTGAAACTATTCACAATATGCCGTTTAAAGTCACCCCAGAACAGGTCTATGCAGCAATAATGGCCGCAGATCGCATGGGCATGGATTGGCTGTATTAATTTATCTAATGCGCCATAAAAACCCCGTCCTTCAGTTAGCTAAGACATTATTATTGAGTGTCTTAGCTAACTGAAGGACGGGGTATAAGCGGAGTCTGTTTCAATGGCAAAATATATTTAAAATCTACAGTTGTTGTTTGATAAGGAACAAAAACGAATTCAAAGCACACATAGAGTGGAAGAAAAATAAAAGGCATGCTTCTTCTGGAGCATGCCTGCTATTAATAATGAATATTTATTAATATGACTTAATATCCGTCATCTAGTTTGTTGGCTTCGGCCAAATACCGGCAATATGATTGAGGCATTCTTCTTTAGAACCTGTCATCCCGACGGCCACCCATCCGACTGGAAGCACATAGGCCTCAGGCCAGACCGAATACTTTTTTCTGCTGTTCACGACGACTATCCAATTCATGGCTTCGTTTCCTGTTAGCTGTTCCAAGATAGGCCTCCGGCTTGAAGTTTTCTGGCAGTGCTGCGGGTAAGAAACCTGTATCTATCAAATATTGCAATACTTGATGGACATATCCGGCCGTAATGACGGGGCATTTAATGTCAGTGTTGGCCAATAATGCCAGCGTTTGCTTCAACTCCAGTTCTGGGTGAATTTCATGAACATAAGCCGGATCTAACGCGCGATAAGGTTTCTCTGTCATGTCCCTAATCAACGGGATCAATGGGTACAATGGGTGAGTATCATCCAGTGCAAGGATCTTCTCTTTACCCTCATTGAAGGGGATTGGGTTGAGCACATAGCCAAACTCCTGTACCCAATCGAAAAATTGCCGGATCGAGACTTGAACCGGATTAAACAAATTAAAGAATTTACCATCGGATTCCGGTTGACTGGAGATATGAACCAACGATGCAGCGACATAATCAACCGGTACAATATCAAGCAGCAATCCATGTTCAGGGTAAAAGCCCATTGCCAGATAACCTTTCAGGGAAGCAACGAGATAATCATTGCCTTGTGCGGCTCCTGTGAGAGTATGCCCAAGGATCAGACCCGGACGATAAATACTGACAGGTACACCTCGCTTACGGGCAATATTAATGATCCCTTCAGATACCCACTTACTGCCTGAGTAACCAGAAGGATCCCGTACCGATTCGCTCATAGTACGATCATCTTCCATAAATGGACGGGGTGATTCTGTGGCAAACAGGGCATTCACGGAAGAGACATAATGGAAATGTTTCAGTCGTGCTGTGCAGGCAAATTCCAGCGCGGTTCGGGTTCCATCGACATTAATGCTTTTCAGTGCGCTATAAGGATAGATAAAGTTAACCAACGCCCCGTTGTGATAAATCACATCAACGTTTTCAGCGAGCTGTGCCCATGTTTCCGGTAACAAGCCAAAGCGTGGCTGCCCCAAATCTCCGATAATGACATCTACGCGCTCAAGTCCGTTAACAACATCAATCTGGTACTTGTCAAACCCGGCCTTGATTCTGTCTCGGGCGTGTTCTTCATCAGAGTCACGGCACAAACAGATAATTCTGGCCGCAGTCTGTTTCAGCAATTGTTCCAGCAAATGCAGACCAAGATATCCCGTAGCGCCGGTGAGCAATACCGTATCCGGCTGATACCAGTTCGCATGAGGCAGGCCATCAGGGCACACGCTTTCTTTCAGGTAGACATCTTTTCTGAGCGTTTCTGCATGTTGCTGAATTAACGCCTCACTGTGGTAGACTCCCCCGGCATTAGCCGGATTTGCCTGATACGCTTCTATCATTTCATCCAGAATAGACGAGATTCTGGCAACCGTAGGTTCAACATAGATACCTGAAATCGGTATCCGGAGTGAAAAGGCTTTTTCAATCCGTTCCACCATGCGGGCAACCAAAATAGAATGCCCCCCAACCTGAAAGAAATTATCGGTGACACCTAATACGTCTGTCGCCAGCAGGTCACGCCAAATTGCATAAACCTGTTTTTCAGTTTCTGTTTGAGGCAGTACAACGTCATAGCTGGCATTCAACCGTTCTGCGACTTCGTCTAACCGTTTTCTATCACGTTTGCCACTGCTCGTCAGTGGGATGTAAGGGATACGATAATATTCGGCAGGTATCCAGGCTTCGTGCAGAACTTCCCTGAGTGAAATCTGGGTTTCATGTACCCAATCTTCGGATACAACCCTATTGGGATCGAACAGTACAAACGCCTGAATTTTGGCAAGATCGCCACTGCCGATAACACGAATAATCGCATCCTGTACGCCATTTTGTTTTCTTAATGCGGTTTCAATCTCACCCAACTCGATTCGATATCCACGCACTTTTACCTGATCATCCTGCCTTCCCATATAAATGAGAGAGCCATCTTCAAGCATACGTGCCATATCTCCGGTCAAATACGCTCTTTTACCTCTTTGTGTCATATCGGGTACATATCGTTTAGCCGTTTCGGTCGGGTTATTGCGATATCCAGCCGTCACCCCAAGCCCACCAATAAGGATTTCACCCACCGTTCCTTTCGGCACCGGTCGCAAGTATTTGTCTACAATTGTGATGGTTGTGCCGGGGATCGGCCCACCCAATTGAACCTTATCTCCTTTTCTCATGCGAAATGCTGTTGACCAGATAGTGGTTTCGGTTGGGCCATAGAGATTCCATAAAGTGCCACCGGATGCCGTTAATTGATCGGCCAAATCCTGTGACAACGCCTCTCCCCCACAAAGCATGCTCAACTCTGAACGAGGTTTCCAGCCAGCATTCAAGGCCATTAACCAAGTAACAGGTGTCGCTTGTGCAAAGGTGAATTGGGGATCAGACAGTATTTGCGACAACGCCATCGCATCACGCTGAGTATCGATTGATGTAATGTAGATACTGCCGCCATGAACGACAGTCAGTAGTAATTCCATTAATGAGATATCAAAAGAAAAGGTCGTCAGGGTGAGCATACAATCATGCTGATTGACTGACAGTAACTTGCCGAATGCACACAGACAGGCAGCCAGATTGTCATGCTGCACCTGTACCGCTTTTGGCAACCCAGTAGAGCCAGAAGTGAACATCACATAAGCCGGGTGATCACCCAATGCAGGCATATCGATGTTTTCTGTTATTTCATCATTAATTATTTCACGGGTATTATTCAGAAGGGCGTGCAAAGGGATTAATGTTGATGCCTTCAGCCCCGCAGATACCGTATCATCCGATACGAGAACACTTTCCGACAGGCTGGCGAGAATATCATTCAGACGTTTTTCTGGCATCATCGTATTAAGGGGAATATAAACCGCCCCAATTCGCCAAACCGCCAGCATAGTAACAAACCATGGAATTCCCCGTTCGGCAGCAATAGCAACGTTGCTCCCCATTTTAACACCGTACTGATGCAAAATATTTGCTGCATTTTCAACACGCTGCTGTAATTCACCAAATACCAGGGTTTCATAGGGATCAGAAACCGCAATGTCATTCGGTATCGTTTTCGCCAGTTTTGCCAAGCGAGATGGCACGTTATCAAACCATGGTTCAAGTGCTGCTATCCTATGACTGATATTACTACTGTTAATATTGTCATCGGGTGAAAATGTTTGCTCAGTGAATGCTGTGTGTAATATTGCCTTGTGTGTGTGTGTATTCATAATGATGTTCTCTTTCTGTCTTCCATTTTATTTCATCACTTTTTATGATGAATGGAGACATCAATGCTGTTAGTCATTAATATTCAGTTTTCGCCTATATTCAGATATTGCAAATACCTTATGTCGACATTCAACTGAATCGTAAAAATAAATTGCATAAAATTTCATGCTAATTTAATAATTTTATTAACTAATATTATTATGTAATCTTTAATTAATTAACCTACAAATAAAAAGGCTATTTATTGGCTGACAGATTGTATTACGCCTTATACAATCTGGTATTACCTTGATATTATTATCTTATTTTAAAAAATAGATGTTCAAAATTTCATGATAACTGACATCATGAATATGAATACCTACTTGTAGTAATATCTATTATTTTGAGTTTTAAATCCAAACATTTTATTTGTAACTGCGTTATAAAAAACGCCAAACATGTAAATAAAAATAAGCTACACGACTAAACAGAGGCATTATTTAAATAGTGATAGCCCGTTAAAATCCCGACGATAAATGTCACCCTTTATTTATGAATTTATGTCTGTATGATTTTATGAAAATATTATTTCATATTTTTACAACTTTATATTTACTGAGTATTAACCCCTGCCAATAATATGGATTAACTTTAAGAAAGGAACATAAACGAACTTTAAACGCTCATAAGTAACAAGCAAAGCGTTTTATTGTGACGTAGGTCACTATATTATCGGTAAATTATATTTCAAAACTCTAACAAATCACTCAAAATTGCGGTCTTTGCGAAATTATATCTACAGGTCAGCGATACATCACAGATATAGCATATTATTTTGGCTATTATTTCCTTCTATATAGAAAATAGTTAATGAAAATTCTTCGTTTAACATCATCATCGCTCAGAGATGGTAATTCGCTAACACCAAAAGTCATGTGGAGACAAACATGTTAAGTATTTTTAGACCGGCACCCCACAAAGCCCGGCTGCCCGCGCAAGAAATAGATCCACTCTACCGTCGCTTTCGCTGGCAAATTTTCATGGGGATCTTCTTTGGGTATGCGGCTTACTATTTAGTAAGGAAAAACTTTGGATTGGCAATGCCTCACCTAGCGGAACAAGGTTTTTCCAAAGGTGATCTTGGCTTCGCTTTGTCAGGGATTTCGATTGCATACGGTATCTCAAAATTTATCATGGGTTCCGTTTCTGATCGTTCCAATCCACGTATTTTCTTACCTGCCGGCTTGATACTCGCCGCAGCAGTGATGCTGTTTATGGGTTTCGTGCCGTGGGCAACTTCCAGCATTGCCGTCATGTTTGTTCTGCTATTTCTGTGTGGCTGGTTTCAGGGCATGGGTTGGCCTCCCTGCGGCCGTACTATGGTTCATTGGTGGTCACAGAAAGAGCGTGGTGGGATCGTTTCTATCTGGAACTGTGCACATAACGTTGGTGGCGGCTTGCCTCCGTTACTGTTCATGCTGGGTATGGCGTGGTTCCAGGACTGGAAAGCCGCATTTTATATGCCTGCATTTGCCGCCATCCTTGTCGCAATTATCGTATTTTCCTTGATGCGCGATACTCCACAATCCTGTGGTTTACCGCCGATAGAAGAGTATAAAAACGATTATCCGCCTGACTATACGGACAAAAATGAAAAGGAATTGACTGCAAAAGAGATTTTTTTGCAATACATTCTGCCTAACAAATTGCTGTGGATGATCGCAATTGCCAACGTATTCGTTTATCTGCTGCGCTACGGTATCCTCGACTGGTCACCAACCTACCTGAAAGAAGTAAAGCACTTTGCTATGGATAAATCGTCCTGGGCTTACTTCCTCTACGAATATGCGGGTATTCCCGGTACGCTGCTATGTGGATGGATGTCTGACAAAGTGTTCAGAGGCAACCGTGGTGCCACCGGCGTATTCTTTATGACACTGGTGACTATCGCCACCATCGTATTCTGGTTGAACCCGGCGGGTAACCCAAATATTGATATGATCTGTATGCTGGTTATCGGCTTCCTGATTTACGGACCAGTGATGCTGATTGGCCTGCACGCTCTTGAACTGGCACCGAAAAAAGCGGCGGGAACAGCGGCAGGCTTTACCGGTTTGTTTGGCTACCTCGGTGGTTCGGTTGCGGCCAGTATCATTGTCGGTTATACCGTTGACTTCTTCGGTTGGGACGGCGGATTTATGGTCATGATCGGCGGCAGTGCCCTGTCCGTCGTTCTACTGTTGTTTGTCATGTTAAGCGAGAATAAACATAAGCAGGAAATCGCTCGTATAGCTAGCCAGTAAATTGCCGCCACATAAACGGTAATAACACGTAAAATTGACCGCAGTACTACTTCTGATACTGCGGTTACTTGAAAAATTAATTGCCAAACCCAACTGACTGAACTAATCCATTGCTCCCTAATTACAGGTTTACTTATTCATGTCATATTTGGTTAAATATATTACTGATTTTTACTTTATATATTGCTCTTCATGGTCATAATCATTTTATTTCCAAGGAGTTATTTAGATTAAATATTTATAAAACTAAACCAAATTTATGACATTATTAGTTTACCTATCTATATATCGTATTGAATCAAAAATACAACTTCAACAGCACGTTTAAAGAATGAACACGACTGTCATAAAACTGTGACATACCACAGATAAAATCAGTATTCAGCATTGTGTTATGTCGTTATTTTATATAAAAAGCTGCATTGAATAATCATCATATTCTTCTTGCTGTTTTAAAAAAACAAGCTAAAAAAATAACATCATTTTTATTTAAGATTTTTATTACTATACATTACTATAAATGTGGAGAACTCCAATGCAAACCCCTATCAAAGCCATCATGGCAGGTCTGCTGTTAGCGTCGTCGATGTCCGGTATTGCACATGCAGCTGATAAGATTGTGATCGCCCATCGTGGAGCCAGCGGCTATCTGCCTGAGCACACACTGCCAGCCAAAGCTATGGCCTATGCACAAGGTGCTGATTATCTGGAACAAGATCTCGTTATGACCCAAGATAATGAACTCATCGTGCTGCATGATCATTATCTTGACCGCGTAACAGATGTGGCAGAGCGCTTTCCAAACCGTGCCCGTGCTGATGGCCGTTACTATGCTATTGATTTTACCTTGCCGGAAATTAAGTCCCTGAGATTTACCGAAGGTTTTGATATCGAGGGGGGTAAAAAAGTACAGAGCTATCCCGGACGTTTCCCAATGGGAAAATCAGATTTCAGCATTCATACTTTTCAGGAAGAAATTGAGTTTATTCAGGGTATGAATAAATCTACTGGCAAAAACATAGGTATCTACCCTGAAATCAAAGCCCCATGGTTCCACCACCAGGAAGGTAAAGATATCACCGCCAAGGTACTGGAAGTCCTGAAACAATACGGCTACACCAAAAAGAGCGATAAAGTTTATCTGCAATGCTTTGATGCCAATGAACTCAAACGCATCAAAAATGAGTTGGAACCGAAAATGGGCATGGATCTGAAATTGATACAGCTCATCGCTTACACCGACTGGAAAGAAACTTATGAGCAGAAACAAGATGGCTCATGGGTAAATTATAGTTATGACTGGATGTTTAAACCGGGTGCCATGAAAGAAGTGGCAAAATATGCCGATGGCATTGGCCCTGATTATCACATGCTCATCGCCAATGACTCCACACCAAACAACATTAAGCTAACGGGTTTGGTGCAAGAAGCACACGCCAGCCATCTTGCCGTTCATCCATACACTATCCGTGTCGATCAACTGCCAAAATATGCCACCAGCGGCAATCAGTTATTCGATATCGTTTTCGACAAAGCCAATGTTGATGGTGCTTTCACCGATTTCCCTGACTTAGCCGTGAAATTTCTGGAAAAACGCCACGAACATAAATAATCAATACGATACCCAATAGATTTCAAATTGCAGCCACCGCACTGCAATTTGAAAGGTGAAGGGCAATAAAGGTGCAGCCGGAAGCTGCACCTTCAGCAATAAAATCGTTGGATAAAAAACCTCTGACGCTAATAGTCGCGTCAGGAAATCCCAGCAGGAAAGGCAATCACTTCACTGATCCGTTCAGCACCCAGCGCAAGCATGATCAGGCGATCCACTCCCAAAGCGACTCCGGCACATTCAGGCATCCCGTGTTCAAGGGCTTTAAGCAGACGTTCATCAATCGGCATAACAGGCAATCCCATCGCTTCACGCTTACGATTATCCTGCACGAAACGCAGGCGCTGTTCATGGCTGTCAGTCAGTTCACGAAAGCCATTCGCCAGTTCCATGCCTTTGAAATAGACTTCAAAACGCTCTGCAACACGGTGATCTTCCTTGCTGATTTCAGCCAAAGACGCTTGTGAAGCCGGGAAGTGATAAATAAATGTCGGTTTTTCAAGCCCGATATGCGTTTCAACACCCATAGTGAAAAGCAGTTGCAACAAGGTATCCCGATCTTCTTCCTGATCAGCGATATTGCTGAGATCGAGCTTCGCTGCCACTTCACGCAGTTTTTCTTTACTCGCGGTAAGCGGGTCAATCTCCAGATAGCGAATGAACACCTGCTGGTAAGAAAGGGATTCTGCACTTTCGCACTCTAAGATCTGCTGCAACAGATCATCCACTTCATTCATCAAGCGATACATGTCGTAATGTGGACGATACCATTCCAACATAGTGAACTCAGGATTATGGTGGCGACCCGCTTCCTCATTACGGAAACTGCGACCCATCTGATAAATGGAACCACTTCCTGCTGTCAAAAGACGCTTCATGTGGTATTCGGGGCTAGTCATCAGATACAGAGTCAGACCATCCGCCGCTCCCGGCCCGACAAACCGTGTCTGGAAAGGCACAAGATGGATGTCAGTGATGGTCGCCTGACCCATGGTAGGGGTTTCAACCTCCAACACCCCACGATCTGCGAAAAAGCGCCGTATCTCCGCAAGAATCTTCGCCCTTTTCAATAAATTGGCGATAGGGGCACTTGGCTGCCAATCCGTGACTTCATTCATGTTCCAATGACTCCAAAATAAAACAAAACGCGCAGTTTACTCATATCAAGTCCACTAGACAAATTTTCAACATCAGATTAGTGAATATCATTTTTACTTGCCATTCTCCACTATAAAAGTGAACAGAATACCCCTGTCCTTCATGTGGAAAACAGCGGGACATAAAAAATAATTTTTTAGTAAACATTAAACCAAAATTTATACACTATGAATCGCAAGACTTCGGTGAGAACAATATCAAAAAAATCATAAAGTTCGGATTAATTTACTTTCTATGACGAAGCACTAATTAATGATTTTGATAAAAATATTTAATTAAAAAACAATCCAAAATTATTATTAATAATATGTTTTCTGTGCAAAAAAATAGCTGCCAGAAAAAAAACCAAGAAATTAATCTAATTTCTTATTGTCAAAAATAAAAAAACAAAACTATTTTCTAGAAATAAGAAGATCGCTATCGTAGCATTATTCCAGATAGTGTTAACAAATATTTCATAATGATTTTACTTATATTTATAATAAGAATAATTTCCTATATAAATAATTTAAAAAACCACAGAAAAGTGATCTATATCACATTATTTTGGCAAAATCCCACAAAACCCGCATTTATATCAAATTTACTCTCTTTACAATTGGCTATACTTAATCCATACAAAAAGTAACAGATAGTGACCCTAAATCGTTAAGGCATAGCAAATTATCAATAACACTCGCTTAAACAAGAAAAATATCACTGTGAAATAACATAGATAAAGAAAGTGACGAGTGATAACGCATGAGCTCCTTTAGCCGATTTTAACTCATTTCATTTGAACCACCCACTTGAACAATGGAGAAGCGCAGTGCAAACCTTCAATGCCGATCTAGCCATTATCGGAGCCGGTGGCGCAGGCTTACGGGCAGCCATCGCTGCCGCTGAAGCCAATCCCCAACTCAAGATTGCCCTGATCTCAAAAGTTTATCCCATGCGCAGCCACACCGTGGCCGCAGAAGGCGGATCAGCCGCCGTCACTCAATCTCATGACTCCTATGACTTTCACTTCAATGACACCGTGTCGGGTGGCGACTGGTTATGTGAACAAGATGTGGTTGAGTATTTCGTCAAACACTGCCCGACAGAAATGATCCAACTGGAGCAATGGGGTTGTCCCTGGAGCCGTAAGGAAGACGGTTCCGTGAACGTGCGTCGTTTCGGCGGCATGAAAATCGAACGGACATGGTTTGCCGCAGATAAAACCGGCTTTCATATGCTCCATACGCTGTTCCAGACTTCCCTGAAATACCCGCAAATACAACGCTTCGATGAGCACTTTGTGCTCGATATTCTGGTAGATGAAGGGCAGGTGCGCGGTTTGGTTGCACTGAATATGATGGAAGGAACGAAAGTTCAGATCCGCGCCAATGCGGTCATTATGGCAACGGGCGGGGCAGGACGCGTGTACCGTTATAATACCAATGGCGGCATTGTCACGGGAGATGGCATGGGAATGGCATTCCGCCACGGCATACCACTGCGTGATATGGAGTTTGTACAATATCACCCAACCGGCCTGCCGGGTTCTGGTATTTTGATGACAGAAGGCTGCCGTGGTGAAGGTGGCATTCTGGTGAACAAAGATGGCTACCGCTATCTACAGGATTATGGGATGGGGCCAGAGACGCCCCTTGGTCAACCCGAAAACAAATATATGGAACTGGGGCCAAGAGACAAAGTTTCTCAGGCTTTCTGGCATGAATGGCAGGCAGGCCGTACTATCGCGACGCCGCGTGGTGATGTGGTTCATCTGGATCTGCGCCATTTAGGTGAGAAAAAACTGCTCGAACGCTTGCCATTCATCTGTGAGTTGGCAAAAGCCTATGTCGGTGTTGATCCGGTTAAAGAACCAATTCCTGTTCGCCCAACGGCACATTACACCATGGGTGGAATCGAAACTAACCCGCAGTGTGAAACCCGTATCAAAGGACTGTTTGCTATTGGCGAATGCGCTTCCGTCGGCCTGCATGGGGCAAACCGCCTCGGTTCCAATTCATTGGCAGAACTGGTGGTATTTGGCCGTTTGGCAGGTGAAGAAGCCGTCAGACATATTCAGCAAACCACACCTGCCAATGAAAACGCGCTGGATGCACAAGCCCGTGATATCGAAAATAAACTCAATAAGCTGCTGAATCAGAAAGGTATTGAAAGCTGGGCGAAAATCCGTGATGAACTGGGTATTTCAATGGAAGAAGGCTGTGGGATTTACCGTACTCCAGAGCTGATGCAGAAAACCATGGATAAAATTACGGAATTGAAGGAACGCTTCAGGCATATCGAAATCACTGACCGTTCCAGTGTGTTCAATACTGATCTGCTCTACACAATTGAACTGGGCTTTGGTCTGGATGTCGCTGAATGTATGGCGCATTCTGCCATGAACCGCAAAGAGTCCCGTGGAGCCCACCAGCGCCTTGATGCAGGTTGTACAGAGCGTGATGATGAGAATTTCTTGAAACATACGCTGGCGTTCTATAACCCAGAAGGTGCACCACGTTTGGAGTACAGTGATGTGAAAATCACCATATCTAAACCCGCGAAGCGGGTCTATGGTGGTGAAGCCGCAGCACAAGATAAACAACAGAAGGAGCAGGCGAATGGCTGAGATGAAAAACCTGAAAATGGAAGTCATGCGCTATAACCCGGAAATCGACAGCGAACCTCATTTCGTCACCTACGAGGTGCCTTATGATGAGCAAACCTCCTTGCTGGATGCGTTAGGCTACATTAAGGACAATCTGGCTCCCGATCTGTCTTACCGCTGGTCTTGCCGCATGGCGATCTGCGGTTCCTGCGGCATGATGGTAAACCGAGTGCCAAAACTGGCATGCAAAATCTTTCTGCGCGATTATCCGCAAGGGATGAAAATTGAAGCGCTCGGCAACTTCCCCATTGAACGAGACTTAGTTGTCGATATGACTCACTTTATTGAGAGTCTGGAAGCTATCAAGCCTTATATCATTGGTAATGATCGCAAGCCTGCTGATGGCCCGAATGTGCAAACACCGGCACAAATGGCGAAATATCACCAGTTTTCAGGCTGCATCAACTGCGGCCTGTGCTATGCCGCCTGCCCACAATTCGGTCTGAATCCTGAATTCATTGGCCCTGCCGCAGTCACGCTGGCACACCGTTATAACCTTGATAACCGTGACCACGGCAAGAAAGAACGGATGCCTCAGATCAACAGTGACAATGGCGTGTGGTCTTGTACTTTTGTCGGTTACTGCTCTGAAGTTTGCCCAAAACACGTCGATCCGGCGGGTGCAATTCAGCAGAGCAAAGCGGAAAGTGCCAAAGATTTCCTTATCTCCATGCTGAAACCACAATGAGGGAGGAGAGAGTAATGACGACTAAACGTAAACCTTATGTGCGCGGTATGGAATCCCATTGGTGGCATAAATTGAGCTTCTATCGTTTTTATATGATACGCGAAGGCACTGCCATTCCTGCCATTTGGTTCAGCCTGCTGGTGCTCTATGGTCTGTTTGCCCTGAAAGATGGACCAGAAAGTTGGGCGGGTTTTGTCTCTTTTCTGCAACATCCGGCGGTACTGGTGATTAATATCATCACCTTACTGGCGACCTTGCTGCATACGAAAACGTGGTTTGAACTGGCTCCGAAAGCCCTCAATATCATTGTCAAAAATGAAAAAATGTCGCCGGAGCCGATTATCAAACTATTATGGGCAATCACTATCATTGCCACCGCCGTGATTCTCGGCGTTGCACTATTTTACTAATCCCGGGGAGGATCTGATGAATCAACGACCTAAGCGTTCCGATGAACCGATTTTCTGGGGTCTATTTGGTGCCGGCGGTATGTGGAGCGCCATTGTCGGGCCGGCGATGGTTCTGCTGCTGGGCTTTCTGATCCCGTTGGGACTGGCACCGGAAGCCCTCTCTTATGATCGTGTTCTGACATTCTGTCAGAGTTTCATTGGCCGCATCTTTTTGTTGCTGATGATCAGCCTGCCGCTCTGGTGCGGAATGCACCGTCTGCACCACGGTATGCACGATCTGCAAATCCATATTCCAGCTAGTAAAGGGGTGTTTTATGGTACAGCCGCTATTTTGAGTGTGGTTGCCTTGATTGGGGTGTTTACGCTGTAATTGAGGTTGGTTGAAGCCCACAAAAGGTGGGCTTATTTATTGGAGAGAATGAAGGATTTGATGACGATAAAGTGCTTCAGTGTTGATGAGTTTTAATAGTGCATGAACCTGACGCTCAAGCACTCTTTCCTGCAATTCGGCATCTCGTTCATTCGCCGTTTGAACAAATAATTCAGAAACACCATTTTTGGTGACATAAACCCCTCCTTCAAAGAATTCTGGAAATCCTAAGCTTTCACGAGCTACTTTCTGAGATATTGTCTTAACCAAACAGTATGATTATTAATCACCGCAGAATCTGACAACTCAATATTGTTATTTCCTACCGATTCAATATTCAATATGGGCCAGAGTGCTTTCTGCATCCTGATAATCCCCCGCCTGTACACAGAATGTGATTTTCCCTGCACGGTGTGCATTAATTTGCACCTCCATTTTCATGGCTTCCATCACGGCAATGAGTTCGCCCTCATTAACCTGCTCACCTTCTTTCACAATCCAAGAATGCAAAATACCGGAAATCGGTGCCTTCACCTGACGAGAGTCTGCCGGCATTTTTTCCTTTATTGCAGACTGGGAAGATTGCTGTTCCCTAACAGGTGCCAAATGAGAAAATCCCGCAAATAAATCGGCAGACAACCCGAGCTCATGCCTGCGGCCATCAATTTCAATATATGTACGCGTGATGCTGTTATCTTCTGTCACAATCTGGCGTGGTAACGCTTCAATCTCATTCGCAAAATCCGTTTCAATCCAACGGGTATGAACATTGAAGATCTCATCAGAAACAAAATCAGGATGTTCCATCACGGCTTGATGAAAAGGCAACACAGAAGCCACACCACGGATTCTGAATTCCCGTAGTGCCCGACGTGCGCGCGAGATGGCCTGTTCACGGGTTGTGCCTGTGACAATCAACTTCGCCATCAGAGAATCCAAGGTCGCAGGAATAGTGGAGCCACTGATCACGCCAGAATCCAGACGAATACCGGGCCCCGAAGGCGGGGTAAATTCGCTGATAACCCCTGACATCGGTAGGAAACCTTTGCCTGCATCTTCAGCGTTGATGCGAAACTCAAATGAGTGGCCTCTTGGAACTGGTGTCTCCTGAATACTCAATGGATGACCTTCCGCGATTCTCAACTGCTCAATCACGAGATCGATACCTGCCGTTTCCTCCGTGACAGGATGCTCTACTTGTAAGCGAGTATTCACTTCTAAAAAAGAGAGCGTTCCATCGGCGCTTAGTAAGAATTCAACTGTACCCGCTCCCACATAATTGGCTTCCGCACAAATCGCTTTTGCCGCCTGATGAATACGCTCCCGTTGTTGTTGAGTCAAAAATGGTGCCGGGGCTTCTTCCACTAATTTCTGGTTGCGGCGCTGTAAGGAGCAATCACGAGTGCCAACCACCACAACATGACCCTGTTTATCCGCAATAATCTGTGCTTCTATATGACGCGGCTTATCAAGAAACTGTTCGATAAAACATTCGCCACGGCCAAATGCAGCTGTCGCCTCACGTACTGCCGAGTGATAAAGTTCTGCCACTTCATCCAGTCGCCAAGCGACTTTCAGCCCACGTCCCCCTCCGCCAAATGCCGCTTTAATGGCTATCGGCAAGCCATGTTCCTCTGCAAAAGCGACAACTTCCTGTGCATCTTTGACTGGCTCTGACGTACCGACTACCAAAGGCGCACCAACTTTATGGGCAATCTTACGAGCATTAACCTTATCGCCAAGTTCATCAATGGTTTCTGGATTAGGGCCAATCCAAATCAATCCTGCGTCCATAACGGCACGGGCAAATTCCGCTCGCTCAGACAAGAATCCATATCCGGGATGCACCATCGTTGCTCCCGACTGCTTCGCTATCGCCAATAAACGTGGAATATTGAGGTAGGTTGCTGCGGGGCTATTCCCCGATAAACCGTAAGCTTCATCTGCCAATTGCACATGTTGAGCATTAATATCAGCATCCGCATAAACAGCAATAGTCTGCACACCATAATCACGACAGGCTCGAATAATACGAACGGCAATCTCACCACGGTTGGCAATCAGCACTTTGTTTGGATTCTTATTTACATTGTTCACAATAGTGTTCATCGCAAGTCTTCACTCCCTGATAATTCGTGAAATTGTATGATGGGATTAAATCGAATTTTGGCGTTGACCGGGATCTGACCTGCAAGATCAAGATGATAATGTGCCACAGAAGCAATGACGGGATATCCTCCTGTCAATGGATGATCAGACAGAAACAGCACAGGCTGACCACTGGCAGGAATTTGAATGGCTCCGGCACAGGTTCCTTCGCTAGGCAGTTCTTGGCACTTAATGCGTGATAGTGAACACTCACCATTTAATCTTAAGCCAATCCGGTTGGATTGTGGCGTCACCTGCCAAATCTGGTTTCGTAATAAATCAATCGACTCTTGAGTAAACCAGTCAGTGCGAGGGCCAAGGAGCACATCCAATACCACAATCTCATTTTTATTTGGCATCACAAAAGCAAGCGTCTCAGAAAAAGACACCGCAGCGCAATGAGACGTTGTTCCCACGACCAATTTATCTTCGGCTTTTAGTGGCTCAGGCCCGATATGAGATAGCGTATCAAATGAGCGACTGGATAATACAGAAGGGATCGTAAAACCACCCCGCACGGCCAAATAAGAACGCGTTCCCGCATCAGGTCTTCCCAAGATAATTTCATCACCATCACTTAAGTCAATGGGTTTGTAAGCACTTACATGAATGAGTTCACCCTGCGGAGTTTTTATCTCAATAGGACATAGCGCACCTGTAACAGCAACCATCATCTGCCCACAGGCAACCGCTTTAAAACCACCCTGTACTATCTCCAGACACGCCTGCTCGGAAGAATTACCTACAATACGGTTTGCACTTCGCAAAGCACTTTTATCCATAGCACCGGATTCTGAGATCCCCAATCCCGATTTGCCAAAACGTCCTAAATCTTGAAACAGGGTTTGCAATCCCACACTCCGGATTTCTAAATAGCGAGAAGTTTCAGATTGAAAAACCGGATTGGTGCGTGAGGTCTCTGACAAACTTACCGTTACAGTGGCACGTCCAGCATCCCGAAAATTGACACGATAACCCGGCTGTAATAGAGCAGGATCAGGACGGGAAAGATCCCACATACGTTCGGTTGTGATGCCGATAATCTGCCAACCACCGGGACTCGCCTGAGGGTAAATACCACTGAATTCTCCCGCCAGTGCAACGGCACCCGCAGGAATACGGGTTCTTGGTGTTTGCCGACGGGGAATATTCCACTGTGCCATATCCGATACCATATAAGCAAAACCAGGCGCAAATCCGCTAAAAGCCACTGTATATTCGTTTTCGGTATGCTGGCGGATAACGTCTTGAGCCGTGCACCCCAGTATTTCAGCAACTTCCGCTAAATCGTCACCATTATAGTGCACCGGAATTTCAATCTGTTTTCCTTGAGGATGACTGCACTCATGCAAGTCACGGTGGCCAATTTCTGCTACGAGTTGGTGAATTGAGATTTTCGTTGGACGAAAACGAATCATTAGGGTTCTCGCCGCAGGTATAATCTCTTCAATCCCCAATACCGGAACAATACTCAGTGAATCAAACAACGCCAATGTTTCTGGCAATCCACTGAGTTCAACAAGTATTGTATTGAAATTAACAAGTAAAAAACGCAAAGTGATCTCCTGAGATCATAAACCCGTATGATTATGCGTGGATAAATGACTGAATGGTAATCCCTGCCTGTTGCAGAACTTTTTTTACCTGTTTTGCCATATCCAAAGCCCCCGGACTATCCCCATGCACACATATGGAATCCGCCTTGATAGGTGTGAATTTGCCATCGATGGAATCTACTCCACCTTCAGTCACCAATTGCAACATGCGTTGTGCGACGAGATTTACATCGTGTAACACCGCACCGGCTTCACGACGGGAAACTAGCTCCCCTTCTGCGGTATAAGCACGATCCGCAAAAGCTTCGGCGATAGTTTTCAAACCTTTTTCCTGTGCCAATCGGAGAATGTTTGATCCTGCCAATCCAACTAAAGCAAGGTTAGGATCAATCACCAAAATGCCTTCAATAACAGCAAGTGCCTGACGCTCATTATTAGCGATCGTGTTATACAGCGCACCATGCGGTTTCACATAACGAACACTTGTCCCTGCTGCTAGAGCCAAACCTTGCAGAGCACCAATCTGATAAATCACATCTGCTGTCAATTCGTGGCTGGCAATATCCATATTACGCCGACCAAAACCGACTAAATCGGGATAAGATATATGGGCTCCGATAGCAACTTGGTTTTCCTTTGCAGATTTAAGTGTCTGCAAAATACCTACCGGATCTCCAGCATGAAAACCACAAGCGACGTTTGCACTACTGACAATACCCAACATTTTTGCATCATTACCCATTTTCCACTGACCAAAACTTTCACCAAGATCACTATTTAAATCAATTGCTTTTATCATTATTATTCTCTTAAGCTGCTTTCAGAAAAGCGAAAATTGAACTAATAGACATCGCTCCCATATACCATGTCAGTACACAGGTGACGACCCCTGACCATAGTAACCAGCGGGGATAATGGTATCCTCCCATGAGATCAGCCCGTTTCCAGCCAACATAAACAAAGATAGTCAAACCAAGGGGTAAAATCAGCCCATTAAAGCCGCCTGCAAACACCAGCAAAGCAGCTGGAGGTGTTCCTATCAATAAATAAACTGCTAATGAGAGGGTAATAAAACAGAGAGTAATTATATTGAGATGACGATCAGTCAACTGTTTTTTAAATACGCGGGCAAAAGAGATAGAGGTATAAGCCGCACCAATAACACTGGTGATTGCCGCAGACCACAGAATCAAGCCAAAAATACGCAACCCAAATTCACCCGCTACGACCTGAAAAGCTTGTGAAGCAGGATTTGCCGTTTCACTGGCAATATCGAGTGTGACACCACTGGCAACCACTCCCAATATTGCCAAAAATAAAAAATAACGCATCAGTCCTACTGCTAAAATTCCTTTGGTTGCCGCACTGGATACAGCATCAATGTTCTCTACGCCTGTCATACCTTTATCCAGCAAACGATGGGCTCCGGCATAGCATATGTAACCACCGACTGTTCCCCCCACAATTGTCGTAATAGTCGCAAAATTGATGTCATCAGGCAGAACCGTTTGCCGCAACGCCTCCCCCACAGGAGGATTGGAAACTATCGCAACAAACAGAGTCAGCCCTATCATAACTACGCCCAATACGACAATAATCCGATCAATGGCAACCCCAGCCCTACGCGAGGCAAAAATATAAATCGCCATCAAGGCACTTAATAATCCGCCCCATTTAGGTTCTAAACCAATCAGAGCATTAAGCCCCAACCCTGCGCCAGCAATATTTCCAACGTTGAAAACTAATCCTCCAAACATCACTAGTGCAGCCAATAAATAACCGCTTCCGGGGATCGCTGCATTGGCGATATCGGCCGATTGCATCTTGGTTAAGGTAACAATTCGCCAAATATTTTGCTGTACCACAAAGTCAATCAGGATCGAGGCCAAAATACCAAAAGCAAAAGCGGCACCCATCGTTGCAGTAAATGTTGCTGTTTGCGTAATGAAACCAGGCCCAATCGCCGATGTTGCCATCAAAAAAACCGCGGCCATTAAAGACGACCGCCGATTTACCACAAAATTAACCGTTTCTTGTTTTACTGTTTCCTGTATTGCCATAGGCTATGTCCCCCTGTCATTGTTATCGTATTTATTATTTCCTAAGCAATATTCATACATTGTGGAACTAAATAACATTATTGTTAAATATTTCACATATAGTTGTTGAACAATAAATAGATCATGTTGAGAAAATGAGCAAATAGAATCGTTTTATAGGTGATAAAAGTTCAATACAGATCACTTTTTCAACATCAATTATCAAGGAAAGTACCAAGATGCATCATTTCAGTGCAATACATTCCCTATAATAATCCAATGTCGGTAACTTGCTGGTTATCAGGGAATATGTGAAGATTAACTTTTGATCATCGAAAGCGCTTTTTCTCAGCTATAAACCCAATGGATGACTATGAAAAAAGAGAATTCTCCCCAAATTTTGAGTAAGAAAATTGCTGAAACAATACGGAATAAATTGGTTATTGGGGAGTTGTTACCGGGGCAACGCTTATCAGAAGCCATTCTCAGTGAACAGCTTGAGATTTCACGCAATACGTTACGTGAAGTATTCCGCGTTCTAACGCAAGAAGGATTGCTGAAACACCAACCCAATCGCGGTGTATTTGTAGCGATTCCCGATATTGCATCCATTATTGATATCTATCAGGTTCGACGACTGATTGAATGTCAGGCTCTCACTCAGGCATATTCCATGCACCCCAGCGTTGCCAAAATGAAAGAGGCCGTGACCAGTGCGCAACTATATCGGAATAACCAAAATTGGGTTGGCGTCGGCACCGCAAATATGCATTTCCATACCGCAATTGTAGAATTAACTGACAGTAAAAGATTGATTACTTTCTACCGCAATATCTCAGCAGAACTTCGTTTGGCTTTTGGGCTTTTGAATGATCCTGAGCTACTGTATGCCCCTTATATTGATAAAAATGCACATATACTGGAGCTTTTAGATTCTGGTCAGACAGAATTAGCAGCTAAAAAGATGAAAGATTATCTAGAGTTATCAGAAAGAACAGTATTGGCGGCTTATACTCGTAAAAATAACGAATAAAATGTCTCAAACGCAAAAAAGCCACCCGGTGGGTGGCTTCTCTGGCTAAATAGATGTCTGGCAGTGCCCTACTCTCACATGGGGAGACCCCACACTACCATCGGCGCTACGGCGTTTCACTGCTGAGTTCGGCATGGGATCAGGTGGGACCACCGCGCTATGGCCGCCAGACAAATTCTGTGTTCAATCCCGAACAAGCTGCTGTTTTTCATTTGAAACTGCGTCTCTCTCTCTCACCAAAACACCTTCGGTGTTGTCAGGTTAAGCCTCACGGTTCATTAGTACTGGTTAGCTCAACGTATCGCTACGCTTACACACCCAGCCTATCCACGTCCTCGTCTTGAACGTTCCTTCAGTATCCTCAAGGGACAAGGGAAGACTCATCTCAAGGCAAGTTTCCCGCTTAGATGCTTTCAGCGGTTATCTCTTCCGCACTTAGCTACCGGGCAGTGCCATTGGCATGACAACCCGAACACCAGTGGTGCGTCCACTCCGGTCCTCTCGTACTAGGAGCAGCCCCTTTCAATCTTCCAACGCCCACGGCAGATAGGGACCGAACTGTCTCACGACGTTCTAAACCCAGCTCGCGTACCACTTTAAACGGCGAACAGCCGTACCCTTGGGACCTACTTCAGCCCCAGGATGTGATGAGCCGACATCGAGGTGCCAAACACCGCCGTCGATATGAACTCTTGGGCGGTATCAGCCTGTTATCCCCGGAGTACCTTTTATCCGTTGAGCGATGGCCCTTCCATTCAGAACCACCGGATCACTATGACCTACTTTCGTACCTGCTCGAGCTGTCACTCTCGCAGTCAAGCTAGCTTATGCCATTGCACTAACCTCACGATGTCCGACCGTGATTAGCTAACCTTCGTGCTCCTCCGTTACGCTTTGGGAGGAGACCGCCCCAGTCAAACTACCCACCAGACACTGTCCGCGACCCGGATAACGGGCCTGCGTTAGAACATCAAACATTCAAGGGTGGTATTTCAAGGATGGCTCCGTGCAGACTGGCGTCCGCACTTCACAGCCTCCCACCTATCCTACACATCAAGGTTCAAGGTTCAGTGTCAAGCTATAGTAAAGGTTCACGGGGTCTTTCCGTCTTGCCGCGGGTACACTGCATCTTCACAGCGAGTTCAATTTCACTGAGTCTCGGGTGGAGACAGCCTGGCCATCATTACGCCATTCGTGCAGGTCGGAACTTACCCGACAAGGAATTTCGCTACCTTAGGACCGTTATAGTTACGGCCGCCGTTTACTGGGGCTTCGATCAAGAGCTTCGCGTTGCCGCTAACCCCATCAATTAACCTTCCAGCACCGGGCAGGCGTCACACCGTATACGTCCACTTTCGTGTTTGCACAGTGCTGTGTTTTTATTAAACAGTTGCAGCCAGCTGGTATCTGCGACTGGCCTCGGCTCGGGGAGCAAGTCCCGTCACCTGGCGCCAGCGTGCCTTCTCCCGAAGTTACGGCACCATTTTGCCTAGTTCCTTCACCCGAGTTCTCTCAAGCGCCTGAGTATTCTCTACCTGACCACCTGTGTCGGTTTGGGGTACGATTCACTGTTACCTGATGCTTAGAGGCTTTTCCTGGAAGCAGGGCATCAACCACTTCAGCACCGTAGTGCCTCGTTATCACGCCTCAGTGTTCACGGAAGAACGGATTTACCAATTCTTCCCACCTACACGCTTGAACCGGGACAACCGTCGCCCGGCTGGTCTAGCCTTCTCCGTCCCCCCTTCGCAGTAACACCGAGTACGGGAATATTAACCCGTTTCCCATCGACTACGCCTTTCGGCCTCGCCTTAGGGGTCGACTCACCCTGCCCCGATTAACGTTGGACAGGAACCCTTGGTCTTCCGGCGAGCGGGTTTTTCACCCGCTTTATCGTTACTTATGTCAGCATTCGCACTTCTGATACCTCCAGCATGCCTCACAGCACACCTTCGCAGGCTTACAGAACGCTCCCCTACCCAACAACACCTAAGTGTTGCTGCCGCAGCTTCGGTGCATGGTTTAGCCCCGTTACATCTTCCGCGCAGGCCGACTCGACCAGTGAGCTATTACGCTTTCTTTAAATGATGGCTGCTTCTAAGCCAACATCCTGGCTGTCTGAGCCTTCCCACTTCGTTTCCCACTTAACCATGACTTGGGGACCTTAGCTGGCGGTCTGGGTTGTTTCCCTCTTCACGACGGACGTTAGCACCCGCCGTGTGTCTCCCGTGATAACATTCTTCGGTATTCGCAGTTTGCATCGGGTTGGTAAGTCGGGATGACCCCCTAGCCGAAACAGTGCTCTACCCCCGAAGATGAATTCACGAGGCGCTACCTAAATAGCTTTCGGGGAGAACCAGCTATCTCCCGGTTTGATTGGCCTTTCACCCCCAGCCACAAGTCATCCGCTAATTTTTCAACATTAGTCGGTTCGGTCCTCCAGTTAGTGTTACCCAACCTTCAACCTGCCCATGGCTAGATCACCGGGTTTCGGGTCTATACCCTGCAACTTAACGCCCAGTTAAGACTCGGTTTCCCTGCGGCTCCCCTAAACGGTTAACCTTGCTACAGAATATAAGTCGCTGACCCATTATACAAAAGGTACGCAGTCACCCTGATAAATCAAGGCTCCCACTGCTTGTACGTACACGGTTTCAGGTTCTATTTCACTCCCCTCGCCGGGGTTCTTTTCGCCTTTCCCTCACGGTACTGGTTCACTATCGGTCAGTCAGGAGTATTTAGCCTTGGAGGATGGTCCCCCCATGTTCAGACAGGATACCACGTGTCCCGCCCTACTCGTCGAACTCACACCACCAGTGTCTTCAGATACGGGGCTATCACCCTTTACTGCCGGCCTTTCCAGACCGTTCTCCTGACGCTGATGCTGATGTTGGTTCTGGGCTGTTCCCCGTTCGCTCGCCGCTACTGGGGGAATCTCGGTTGATTTCTTTTCCTCGGGGTACTGAGATGTTTCAGTTCCCCCGGTTCGCCTCCGGACCCTATGAATTCAGGCCAGGATAGTGCAACGGATTGCACTGGGTTTCCCCATTCGGGTATCGCCGGTTATTGCGGTTCATATCACCTTACCGGCGCTTATCGCAGATTAGCACGCCCTTCATCGCCTCTGACTGCCTAGGCATCCACCGTGTACGCTTAGTCGCTTAACCTCACAACCCGAAGGTGTCTTCGGGTGTGCGTTTTGAGAGACTCACCAGTCCCGTCCATGACGGCACTGATTGTTTCAAATTTTCAGCTTGTTCCAGATTGTTAAAGAGCAAAAATTTCACAACACACGGGTGTTTTCCCCATGGGTTCTGAAATGATTTGTATGGTGGAGCTAAGCGGGATCGAACCGCTGACCTCCTGCGTGCAAGGCAGGCGCTCTCCCAGCTGAGCTATAGCCCCATACAGTGTTATCACCGGCCTGTCAGACAACTGTGCAGACCGTTTCCCCGCCCGCCGTTTCAACGCAGATAACACCGCTGCATCCGCACCGGGTCACCCTGGAAAGGGCCAGGAGTCAACGTGTCTGGTAGGCCTGAGTGGACTTGAACCACCGACCTCACCCTTATCAGGGGTGCGCTCTAACCACCTGAGCTACAAGCCTATACCGTGATACTCTATTTTCATCAGACAATCTGTGTGGACACTGCACAATCACTATCATTCAGGTAAGGAGGTGATCCAACCGCAGGTTCCCCTACGGTTACCTTGTTACGACTTCACCCCAGTCATGAATCACAAAGTGGTAAGCGCCCCCCCGAAGGTTAAGCTACCTACTTCTTTTGCAACCCACTCCCATGGTGTGACGGGCGGTGTGTACAAGGCCCGGGAACGTATTCACCGTAGCATTCTGATCTACGATTACTAGCGATTCCGACTTCATGGAGTCGAGTTGCAGACTCCAATCCGGACTACGACAGACTTTATGAGTTCCGCTTGCTCTCGCGAGGTCGCTTCTCTTTGTATCTGCCATTGTAGCACGTGTGTAGCCCTACTCGTAAGGGCCATGATGACTTGACGTCATCCCCACCTTCCTCCGGTTTATCACCGGCAGTCTCCCTTGAGTTCCCACCATCACGTGCTGGCAACAAAGGATAAGGGTTGCGCTCGTTGCGGGACTTAACCCAACATTTCACAACACGAGCTGACGACAGCCATGCAGCACCTGTCTCTCAGGTCCCGAAGGCACTCCGCCATCTCTGGCAGATTCTGAGGATGTCAAGAGTAGGTAAGGTTCTTCGCGTTGCATCGAATTAAACCACATGCTCCACCGCTTGTGCGGGCCCCCGTCAATTCATTTGAGTTTTAACCTTGCGGCCGTACTCCCCAGGCGGTCGATTTAACGCGTTAGCTCCGGAAGCCACGCCTCAAGGGCACAACCTCCAAATCGACATCGTTTACAGCGTGGACTACCAGGGTATCTAATCCTGTTTGCTCCCCACGCTTTCGCACCTGAGCGTCAGTCTTCGTCCAGGGGGCCGCCTTCGCCACCGGTATTCCTCCACATCTCTACGCATTTCACCGCTACACGTGGAATTCTACCCCCCTCTACGAGACTCTAGTCAACCAGTTTTAGATGCCGTTCCCAGGTTGAGCCCGGGGATTTCACATCTAACTTAATTGACCGCCTGCGTGCGCTTTACGCCCAGTAATTCCGATTAACGCTTGCACCCTCCGTATTACCGCGGCTGCTGGCACGGAGTTAGCCGGTGCTTCTTCTGCGGGTAACGTCAATCAACAACGCTGTTTACGCTGTTGCCTTCCTCCCCGCTGAAAGTACTTTACAACCCGAAGGCCTTCTTCATACACGCGGCATGGCTGCATCAGGCTTGCGCCCATTGTGCAATATTCCCCACTGCTGCCTCCCGTAGGAGTCTGGGCCGTGTCTCAGTCCCAGTGTGGCTGGTCATCCTCTCAGACCAGCTAGGGATCGTCGCCTAGGTGAGCCATTACCCCACCTACTAGCTAATCCCATCTGGGTTCATCCGATGGCGTGAGGCCCGAAGGTCCCCCACTTTGCTCCAAAGAGGTTATGCGGTATTAGCCACCGTTTCCAGTGGTTATCCCCCTCCATCGGGCAGATCCCCAGACATTACTCACCCGTCCGCCGCTCGCCGGCAGGGAAGCAAGCTTCCCCCCGCTGCCGCTCGACTTGCATGTGTTAGGCCTGCCGCCAGCGTTCAATCTGAGCCATGATCAAACTCTTCAATTAAAAGTCTGATGCTCAAAGAATTGTTACTGTTAGTTCGTAATGAATTAACTGTTTTAGTCACTCTTTAAGACTTTAAAGTTTTCGGCATCTTGCGATGCTGTCGATACTGTCTTGTGAGTGCCCACACAGATTGTCTGATTAAATTGTTAAAGAGCGGTCCGACCGGAGCAGGGCTCCGTGCCGTGAGGCTGCGTATCTTACGCTTTCCTCGCCGGGTGTCAAGCCTTTATTTTCAGGGCTTTTCTCCCGCTGTCCTCGGCGGCGTGTCTTCGCTCAGCGTCGGTCAGTGGTGGCGCATTATAGGGACTTTTCCGTGCCTGGCAATAGTTTTTTTGAATTTTCTTTCCATTCGTGTTTTTTTTCCTCAAAACGCTGTAACAACCAGCAAAAAGGCTATTTTTGAGGCACTTTTTCACATGATATTTGCAGAAACCTCCCAGAAAAGAGATCGACCTGCTCCCAATCAGTGTATTCAATCTCTTTTGTTGTATCAGTTTCTCCACCTGTCATCCGCATAATAAACTGAATCATGATGCGATCCAGCCAACGATAGCGGGGATAAAGCAACGCGCCAGCAAAGACATCACATAAATTTGGCTTCCAAGGGCTCTTCATCAAGAACTTGCGTAAATAAGCATTGGTTTCTGGTGTCCTCTTTTCTAGTTTTCTTGCCGTTAGGTTGACCCCGAAGAACGCCGTCGGCATTTGATTCAATTGTTTTTGGTGCCGAATAGCGAACTTATGTAATACGGAATTAAAATGGCCATAGCGTATCGACGCCCCTATCATCACCTTATGATAAGGTTTCAAATTAATGTGCTTTATTGTCGCCAGATCTCTTAAGTCACACTCAGCCCCCGCGCGACGGAGATTTTCAGCGATATAAGTAATAATTTTCTTAGTCTGTCCATCCTGAGTGGAATAAAGCAGTAAGCAATTCATAAATATACCTTTTTAAACAAAGACTGATCTTCACAGTTATTCACGCCAAAAAGTCGGTGTGAACAGAACTAATAGAGTGAAAACTTCCAAACGTCCAAACAGCATGGTTACGACCAATATCCATTTAGCCGCCGGATTCATGGTGGTAAAGTTATCAGAGACGGCTCCCAACCCTGGCCCCAAGTTATTCAATGTTGCGGCTATGGCAGAAAAAGCGGAAAACTCATCAACGCCTGTTGCAATCAGTAACAGCATGCTAATAAGAAAAACCAACACATAAGCAGAGAAGAAACCCCACACTGCTTCAATAATTCGTTCCGGCAATGCTCTTTGTCCCAATTTAATGGTGTATACGGCGTTCGGGTGAACCAGACGTTTTAGTTCACGGGAGCCTTGCAGGAACAACAACAAGATACGGATAACTTTTAATCCCCCACCCGTCGATCCCGCACATCCTCCGATAAATGCAGAACATAAGAGAAGAAAAGGCAGAAATAGAGGCCAATCGGCAAAACTGACTGTTGTAAATCCAGCCGTGGTTGCCATCGAAACCACTTGAAAGAAAGCATGATTCAGTGCATCTAATCCTGATTCGTAAATGGATTGTTGCCACAATATCAGCACACAGATCACCAATAATGCCAATTGGATAGTAATGAACATGCGGAATTCCGGATCACGCCAGTAAACTTTCAAACTTCGTCCAGAAAGTACGGCGAAATGCAAACCAAAATTACAGCCAGAGATCAGCAGGAAAATCGCAATAATGGTATTAATAGCCGGGCTATTGAAAAAACCGATGCTGGCATCATGTGTCGAAAACCCACCAATCGCGATTGTAGAAAAACTATGGGAAATCGCATCGAATATCGACATACCCGCCGCCCATAACGCTATTGCACAGGCAATGGTCAGCAAGACGTAGATCAGCCAGAGTGTTTTTGCGGTCTCCGCAATGCGGGGGCGCATTTTATTGTCTTTCAATGGCCCCGGCATTTCTGCCCGATACAGCTGCATTCCCCCGACACCGAGCAAGGGCAGAATCGCTACAGCTAATACGATGATCCCCATTCCCCCAAGCCATTGCAGCATTTGTCGATAGAAGAGGATAGCTTTCGGCAGAGAATCGAGACCAATAAGTGTAGTTGCCCCTGTTGTCGTCAAGCCTGAAAATGATTCAAAAAAGGCATCAGTCACTGAAAGGTTAGGTTTCTCTGAGAAAATGAAAGGTAATGCACCGACACTTCCCAGAACTGTCCAGAACAAGACAACGATCAAAAAACCCTCTTTCGGTTTAAGGTCATGCTTTTGGTTCCGATTAGGCACCCATAACATTAAACCAATCACGAGAGCAAAGATAAATGTCTGACTGAATGCCCTACCCGCGCCATCTCGATAAATCAATGCCACCAATCCCGGAATAATCATTGTGACAGAGAAAAGAATGACAAGTAGCCCGACAATACGGGTTATGGCGCGAAAATGCATTCGGCTGGTTCCTCAAAAATCCGGTAGGACAAAATAATTATGATTTTGGTGTTAAAAACAGAGCACCACGGCTTAAGTCACGTAATTTATCACCTATCTCCCCCGCAAGGGTAGCTGGCAGTGAAACTTGCAATGTAACGTTTTCAGCATATTCACTAGCAATCACTTGCCCTGAGAATTTTTGTAGCAATTGTTCTACCATCGAGATATAGGCATATTCACACTGCAATTGATACAGTTTCTGCGGTACTTTGTATTCTGTTTCCAGTAATTTCAGTGCCTGCTGCACACCATTGCCATAGGCTTTAACCAATCCTCCCGTGCCAAGTTTGATACCACCAAAATAGCGAACTGACACGGCAGTGATTTCTCCCATCCCGCTTCCTATTAATTGCGCGATCATGGGCTTACCAGCAGTTCCTGTCGGCTCTCCATCATCTGAAAAACCTAATTGCTGGGAATCATCCGGCGCACCTGCTACAAAAGCCCAGCAATGATGTCGGGCATCCGGGTATTGCTCCTTGATGCTCTGGATAAATAACTTTGCCTCATTCACCCCGCTGGTGTGTTCCAGCAGAGTGATGAAACGACTTTTCTTTATTTCTTCAGTGAAATTGACTGAAGCCGCAGGGATCAAATAAGGCTTCATTACGACAACTGTAAATCTCTGGTCATATTTTCAATTTTTCCGTCGTGAATAACGATGTTATCTTCAATGCGAATACCACCATAAAGCTTAAACATGTCGATTTTTTTCCAATCGAAATGTTTGCTGTATTCATTTTCACGCCACGGTGCCAATAACGTTTCAATGAAATAAATACCCGGTTCAATGGTCAAAACCATCCTCGGCTCCAAAATACGTGTGCAACGCAGATAAGGATGTAATGTCGGCGCGGCCAGATGGGTTCCGGTATCATCCTGCATGAATCCAGCAGCGTCATGCACCTGCAGACCCAGTGAATGGCCAAGTCCATGTGGGAAAAATGGCGTTGTCAGCCCTTTCTCAACCATAGTTTCTTCAGTGATTCCATTAATGATCCCGTGTTTTTTTAGCAACTTGGCTATGCGACGATGCATATTGATATGATAATCAGTATACCGAATACCCGCCTTGATCGAGCCAATAATCGCTTGTTGTTCCCCATTTAAATCTTTAATCAGTGAAGCGAAATCGTTGTTATGTTTTGCTGCATAAGTTCTGGTGATATCAGCAACATAGCCATTATATTCTGCACCAGCATCAATCAAAAAACTGCGAATTTCGGAAGGTAACGTCTGTTGTAATTTGGTGTAATGCAAAACGGCCGCATTTTCATTCAGGGCAATAATATTATTATAAGGGACATCTGTATCGCGGTGCCCTGTTGCCATCAAATAGAACATATTGATTTCGAATTCGCTCACACCAGATGTAAATGCGTCGTATGCGGCCAGATGACCATTTACGGCAGTTTTCTGCGCTTCACGCATACAGACCAGCTCGTAATCTGTTTTATATGAGCGATGGTAACTCAAATAATCCAAGACCATTTTGGGATTGATATTGTGTTCGAGAATACCCAAGTTCTTTGCACGCTCAGTCTGCTCACCAATATAAGCTGTATTCTGTTTTGATAAGCCACTCAATTCTGCTTTGATATCATCGGCTTTTGCCAGATGGATTAACTCAACTTCTTCAGTCCAGTGGCTATTGGGCAAAGCCTCCACGCTATGCCAATAATCTACGGGTGAATAAAACCAGAGTTTAGGTTTATTAACACCATCAACCCATAGCCAGCAATTGGGTACTTTAGTCACAGGCACCCAAGCCTTGAAGTGTGCATTTACCTTGAAAGGATAATCGCAGTCATCCAGAAAAACACGTAATGACTCGCCAGAGTGAATAAGTAGAGCGTCAAGCTGATTTCGTGCCAGTATTTCGCGGGCACGTCTTTGTAAGATTTTAATATGTTCGTGGTACAGAGATGCCAACTTTTCCATTTTTATAAACCTTTTGATTATCTGGCAGGAGTATAAATCTTACCACAATTCATTATTTTTAGTGTCACCATGGGGAAATCTCACCTTAGTGCGGTTGACTGACAATATTTATATTTTTCATAACTATAATAAAAAATATTGTCATCCATCATAAATCTTACCTGTGATCCGCTCTACAAAAAATTCATCATTGGTTTGCATTCGATTAACACACTAATCACAATCAACCGTATCTGGTCATACCAGATGGTATGCACTCATTGAGGAGATTGACATGCTCTACCTAAGTGACACTATTCAAGTAAACTGGCTGAAAGATGGCATTGCAGAACTGATATTCAATGCACCAGCTGCAATTAATAAATTAGATACAAAGACCGTTGCTTCATTGGATAAAGCTGTTGCCGTCCTTGAGCAACAAACTAAATTAAAAGGGCTGTTGCTACGTTCTGAAAAACAAGCCTTTATTGTTGGTGCAGACATCACAGAATTCTTATCATTATTCGATGCACCAAAAGAAAAACTTCAGGAATGGCTGAAGTTCGCCAATGATATTTTCAGCCGTATTGAAGATCTCCCTGTTCCTACTATTTCTGCGATCAACGGCTATGCACTTGGCGGGGGTTGTGAGGTAGTGCTGTCAACTGACTTTCGTGTTGCATCCCCAGATCTTCGCATCGGATTACCCGAAACTAAATTAGGCATTATCCCGGGCTTTGGTGGCTCTGTTCGCCTGCCACGTTTAATTGGCCCAGATAACGCTCTAGAAATTATCACCGCAGGTAAAGATATTGGTGCTGAAGAAGCGTTGAAAAATGGTCTGATTGACGCCGTTGTGCCGACTGAAAAGCTGGTAGATGCTGCTGTTTCTATTCTGGAACTGGCCATCAAAGGCGATCTGGATTGGCAAGCTGCCCGCCAACCTAAACTTTCCCCACTGAACCTCAATGATGTTGAACGCACCATGAGCTTCACCGTGGCGAAAGGAATGGTGATGAAAGTCGCAGGTCCACATTATCCAGCGCCAATTACTGCTGTAAAAACTATTGAAAAAGCAGCGACATTGGGTCGCGATGAAGCCTTGAAACTAGAAGCAGAAAGTTTTGTTCCACTGGCTCATACCACTGTTGCCCGTGCCTTGGTCGGCATCTTCCTGAATGACCAATATGTCAAAGGTCTGGCGAAAAAGCATCTGAAAGAAGTCACAGTGCCACAACATGCAACGATACTGGGTGCAGGTATTATGGGTGGTGGTATCGCCTATCAATCTGCACGCAAAGGCGTTCCTGTTCTGATGAAAGACATTAATCAGAAAGCGCTGGATTTAGGTGTCAATGAAGCCGCTAAGTTATTGCATAAGCAATTTGAGCGTGGACGTCTGGATGCTATGAAAATGGCTAAGATTCTGTCATCCATTCAGCCAACACTCAGTTATGCGGGCATTGAGCAATCTCAGATTGTTGTCGAAGCCGTTGTTGAGAACCCGAAGATCAAAGCTGCGGTCTTGGCAGAAACGGAATCACATATCAACGATGATTGCATTCTAGCCTCCAATACCTCCACGATCCCAATCACTGAATTGGCAAAATCATTGAAACGTCCGGAAAATTTCTGTGGTATGCATTTTTTCAATCCAGTTCACCGTATGCCGCTGGTTGAAATCATCCGTGGAGAAAAAACCTCAGACAAGACCATTTCTACTGTTGTGGCTTACGCCAGCAAAATGGGAAAAACACCGATTGTTGTCAATGATTGCCCAGGCTTTTTCGTCAACCGCGTATTGTTTCCTTATCTGGCAGGCTTCGGCATGTTACTGCGTGATGGCGGTGATTTCCGTCAAATCGACAAGATCATGGAGAAAGAGTTTGGCTGGCCTATGGGTCCCGCGTATCTCATCGACGTTGTTGGCATTGATACCGCCCATCATGCTCAAGCTGTCATGGCACAAGGTTTTCCAGAGCGTATGACTCGCGATTATCACGATGCCATTGATGTATTATTTGAAAATCAGCGTTACGGCCAGAAAAATGACGTAGGTTTCTATAAATACACCCAAGACAAAAAAGGCAAGCCGAAAAAAGAGCAAGATGAAACCGTCGATCAACTGCTGGCAGGTATAAGTCACCCGAAACAAATTTTCTCTGGTGAAGATATCATTGCCCGTACCATGATCCCAATGATTAACGAAGTCGTTCGCTGCTTGGAAGAAGGTGTCATTGCCAGTCCTGCAGAAGCAGATATGGCGCTGGTTTATGGTTTAGGCTTCCCGCCATTCCACGGTGGTGTTTTCCGCTATCTGGATACGATGGGAACCGCAGCTTATGTGAAACTGGCTGAACGTTATGCCCACTTAGGCGCAATGTATCACGTTCCCGCTGGCCTGAAAGCGAAATCCGAAAGCAATGAAAGTTACTACCCTGCCGCAGCCAAAATTGCTGTTAATCCAGGTGAAAAAGCGTGAGGTCTGAAAACATGGAAAACGTAGTCATTATTGATGGTATTCGTACCCCAATGGGGCGCTCAAAAGGTGGTGTATTCCGTCAGGTCCGTGCCGAAGATCTCTCTGCACATCTGATGAAATCGATACTCAAGCGCAACCCATCAGTACAACCTGAGCATATCGACGATATCTCTTGGGGATGTGTGCAACAAACGCTGGAACAGGGGTTCAATATTGCCCGTAATTCCGCATTGCTGGCAGGTATTCCCCATTCGGTCCCTGCTGTGACCGTTAACCGTCTGTGTGGTTCTTCAATGCAGTCATTGCATGACGGTGCCCGCATGATCATGACTGGAGATGCCAGCATTGCGATGATTGGCGGTGTTGAGCATATGGGGCATATTCCCATGACTCACGGTGTCGATTTTCATTCGAAATTAAACCGCAATGTTGCTAAAGCCGCAGGCGTTATGGGCTTAACCGCAGAAATGCTGGCAAAAATGCACGGTATCAGCCGCGAAATGCAAGATGAATTCGCCCTGCGCTCTCATCTACGAGCCGCACAAGCGACAGAATCAAAAGCGTTTTCTAACGAAATCGCACCAATTCATGGGCACGATGCTGATGGCAACCTGAAGTTCATCGATTTTGATGAAGTGATCCGTCCCGATACCAACCTGAAAAATCTGGCTGGGCTGCGGCCGGTCTTTGATCCTGTCACAGGCAGTGTCACGGCGGGTAACTCTTCAGCACTTTCAGATGGCGCATCTGCGATGCTTATCATGAGTGAAAGCAAAGCCAAAGAATTAGGGTTGAAAGCACGTGCCCGGATCCGTTCGATGGCAGTTGTTGGCTGTGATCCTTCCATCATGGGTTATGGCCCTGTACCTGCAACACAGATGGCATTGAAAAAAGCAGGCCTGAGTCTTGCTGACATTGGCCTTATTGAATTAAATGAAGCATTTGCAGCCCAATCACTGGCCTGTATGAAAGGGCTGAATCTGTTGGATAGTATGGACGATAGGATCAACCTGAACGGTGGTGCAATTGCTCTCGGCCATCCATTAGGCTGTTCTGGCGCACGCATCACAACTACCCTGCTTAACCTGATGGAACGCAAAGATGTACAGTTCGGGCTGGCAACTATGTGTATTGGATTAGGGCAAGGCATTGCTACAATTATCGAAAGAGTTTAGCTGTTCAGTATCTGACGATTGAGATTTTTAACATTTTCCCTTGTCTGTCTTATCTATTGCATCACTCGAAATTAAGTTGTTGCCGTCGTTTCCCGCCTGTCAGGGGCGGGTTTTTTTATTGTTATCGAACGGTCGGGTCAAAAACACTCAGATCAGATAAACTCAAACGCATCACCATACATGCGATCAATAGACGCATCACGTTCACTACAAAAGCGTTCACGGGCAATTTTAGCCATTTCAAAACGCCCAGCAATATAAATGTCATGGTTCGCCAAACTGCCAAAATCTTCTAAGACTGCACTCAAGACCGTACCCGTTCTGCCCTGCCAGTATTCATCAACCTGTTCAACCACAGGCACCACAGCCAGATTGGGATAACACTCACTCAATCCCTGCAATTCTCCCAGATCATAGAGGTGATGTAATTCACGCCCTCCCCAGTAGATCGAGATATCGCGGTTCGGATTTTTTTCCAGTGCTGACAGTAAAATAGAGCGGGTATAAGAGAATCCAGTTCCCCCGGCAATCAATAACATCGGGTTTTCACTATCTTCACGAAACCATGCCTGACCATGTGGAATATCTATATCGATCACTCTCTGATCCAGGATCCTGTCCATCACCGCCATTGCATACAGGTTTAACTCAGAAGCCCCTATATGCAACTCGATCGTCTGTTTTTCTGATGGTGGCGATGCCATGGAAAACGGACGCTTATCTCTTTCATCCATAACTACCATCAGGTATTGCCCCGCACGAAAAGAAAAAGGCGAATCAGGTAATAAATGAACCCGATAAACGGTATCTGTAATGGAGTCAACCGATGTGACTTTACAGCTCAGTGTTGTCATGCGTTCCCTCTTATCGCTTCAAAATTTCTAATTTATCCCAAATTTCATCGACACGGGCGCGAATTTCATCACTCATGACTATCGGGCGCCCCCATTCCCTTTGTGTCTCTCCTGGCCATTTATTGGTTGCATCCAATCCCATTTTTGAGCCTAACCCAGAAACCGGTGATGCAAAATCGAGATAGTCGATCGGTGTATTTTCCATTAAGACAGTATCTCGCTGCGGGTCCATTCGCGTAGTTATCGCCCAAATGACATCATTCCAATCTCGCGCGTTGATATCATCATCACAAACGATAATAAATTTTGTGTACATAAACTGCCGTAGATATGACCAGACTCCCATCATGACCCGCTTGGCATGGCCTGCATATTGTTTTTTCATCGTAACGACCGCAAGCCGATAGGAGCACCCCTCTGGTGGCAGGTAAAAATCGACAATTTCAGGAAATTGTTTTTGTAGTATTGGCACCAGAACTTCATTCAACGCCACACCCAGTACCGCAGGCTCATCCGGTGGACGGCCAGTGTAAGTGGAATGATAAATAGCGTCACGACGCTGGGTGATATGGGTGATAGTGAATACTGGGAACATATCCACTTCATTATAATAACCTGTGTGATCGCCATATGGCCCTTCCGGTGCCATTTCGTCCGGTTCAATATACCCTTCAAGGATAATTTCCGCACTGGCAGGAACTTCCAGATCATTGGACAAGCACTTAACCACTTCAGTTTTATGCCCACGCAACAATCCAGCAAAGGCATATTCAGATAAAGTATCAGGAATTGGAGTCACAGCACCCAATATCGTGGCAGGATCAGCACCCAACGCAACAGAAACAGGGAAACGCTCTCCCGGATGAGCCTGACACCATTCCTGAAAATCGAGCGCTCCACCACGGTGTGATAACCAACGCATAATGAGCTTGTTTTTACCCAGAACCTGCTGACGGTAGATACCCAAATTCTGGCGCTCTTTATTTGGCCCTCTGGTAACAGTAAGCCCCCATGTTATCAATGGCGCAGCATCTTCTGGCCAGCAATGCATAACAGGAATACGGGTAAGATCAACCTCATCTCCCGTCCAGACTTGCTCCTGACAAGGTGCAGAATTGAGGCGCTTGGTTGGCATATTCAGAACTTGCTTGAACTTAGGCAGCTTATCGACCAGATCACGAAAACCTTTTGGCGGCTCTGGCTCTTTGAGGAAAGCCAGTAATTTGCCAACATCATGCAATGCCTTGACATCATCCTGCCCCATTCCCATAGCAACCCGCTTAGGTGTCCCAAACAGATTGCACAATACTGGCATTGAATACCCTTTTGGATTTTCAAATAATAAGGCAGGACCACCGGCACGAAGAGTACGATCCGCGATTTCTGTCATTTCCAGATAAGGATCAACCTCCATACGAATTCGTTTTAATTCACCTGATTGTTCCAACAAGGAAAGAAAGTCTCGTAGATCACGGTATTTCATATTATTCATTTGTGCCGGTTTTTAAGGAGGAAGAACATTATAAACCCTCCCATGGTGGTTACAAGGCAAACTCATAACTTACTAAAAATAAATGCATTTATTTATATTTTGTGAGTTTAACTGCTCAGATGCAGCAAAATGGTATCCAATCAACTAATGCCTGTGTATCACATTATTCAGGGAATGTTTTACCGTGCTGAAAAAGTCTGAATCCTTCACTCATCTTTCAAATTGCTGTTTTGTTGACTGCGTTCATTCACTTGCCACTGCGCTGTAATTTGCAATCTATCAGGTATACACGTTACACACATTCTGACTTTATTGATGATCCTGAAGCCTTGGTTTTGTTATGCTAGACATATTGTGTAATGGAGTCGGAATATTATGGGAAGCTGGTATCTTCTGTACTGTAAACGCGGGCAAATTTCTCGAGCAATAGGACATTTAGAGAGACAGGATGTTATTTGCCTGACACCTACAGCCAAAATTGAAAAAATCGTTCGGGGTAAAAGAACTACCGTCACTGAACCCCTTTTTCCCAATTACCTTTTTGTGAATTTTGATCCAGAGATTATTCATACCACGACTATCAATTCAACGCGAGGCGTCAATCATTTTATTCGTTTCAGCACTTATCCTGCTGTTGTCCCACAAACGTTGATTGATGAATTAATGTCCGCAACAGAACAGGAATATATCGCACCTGAAACCCCAATTACTGGTGATACTGTACTGATAACTGAAGGAATTTTCGAAGGTATTCAAGCAATTTATAATGAGCCGGATGGAGAAACCCGCTCAATTCTCCTATTAAATATTCTCAACAAAGAAGTATCCAAAATATTAGATAATAAGCAATTCATTAAAATTTAATCAGCAAAAACGGGCTACTTTGCCCGTTTTTATTATCTGTTTTTTATCTATTTCATTAAAAATAATCAGTATTTCTGCTCATTCAACCATTGTGCTACACGCTTGGCAAAATAAGTCAGTACGCCATCGGCACCCGCACGTTTGAAGCACAGCAATGATTCCATAATGGCTGGCTGTTCTTTCAACCAACCATTTTGGATAGCAGCCACATGCATCGCATATTCACCAGAAACCTGATAAGCGAATGTTGGCACACCAAAAGTATCTTTCACCCTACGGATCACATCCAGATAAGGCATACCTGGTTTGACCATGACGCTATCCGCCCCTTCTTGCAAATCCTGTGCAATTTCCTGCAACGCTTCATCGCTGTTTGCTGGATCCATCTGATAGGTCATCTTATTGCCGCCTTTCAAATTACCGCTAGAGCCAATTGCATCTCTGAATGGCCCATAGTAACAAGAGGCATATTTGGCTGAGTAAGCCATAATCTGCGTGTTGATATAGCCATCGACCTCAAGCTGATCACGAATGGCACCAATACGGCCATCCATCATATCGCTCGGTGCAACGATTTCAGCCCCAGCTTCAGCATGGGATAGCGCCTGCTTAACCAGAATCTCTTTGGTAATATCATTGATGACATACCCATCCTGATCAATGACACCATCCTGTCCATGCGTGGTAAATGGGTCCAGTGCCACATCTGTCAGTAATCCCAGCTCAGGAACCTCATTTTTCAATGCACGAATAGAGCGCTGAATCAAACCATCAGGGTTATAGGATTCCTGCGCATCCAGTGATTTTTTGTCTGCTTCAATGGCTGGGAACAGAGACAAAACAGGAATACCCAGTCGGGCAATCTCTTCGGCTTCCTTCAGCAAAAGATCAATTGTCAGACGATACACTCCTGGCATAGAAGACACTTCTTGACGTTGATTAATCCCTTCCATAACAAAAACGGGATAAATCAGATCATTGACAGTGAGTTGATTTTCAGCAACCAGACGGCGGGAAAAATCATGACGACGTACACGGCGCATACGACGACCAGGAAACGTACCTGGAAATACATAGCTCATTACTGCTCTCCTAATGTAAAACCCAGCGACAATACGCCGGGTTAATGTTGTCATCGCTCCGCTAATAATCTTAACACCATCATTCAGTTAGCGATAATCATCAATGGCAGATGGCTAGTTATTTTTCTGGATTGTTACCTTCATCATATTCAGATTCGTTTTCTGCTCTGCCTGATTTTCGTCCACCCACATAAAACTGAGAAAGCAGAATTCCCACTTCAAATAACAGATACATCGGGATAGCCAGCAAAGTTTGCGAGAAAACATCCGGAGGTGTTAGCAACATGCCAACCACAAACGCACCAACCAAAATGTAAGGACGTTTTCTTTTCAGGGATTCAGGCGTTACAACTCCACTCCAACACAACAAAATAATGGCTACCGGCACCTCAAATGAAACACCAAACGCCATAAAGAGGGCCATGACAAAACTCAGGTAATTACTGATATCTGTCGAAATGACCACCCCTGCTGGCACGGTTTTGACAAAAAAACCAAATGCAATGGGAAATACCACAAAGTAAGCAAATGCCATGCCCAGATAAAACAGTACACTGCTGGAAAACAGCAGGGGCATGATCAAACGGCGCTCGTGTTTATATAATGCTGGTGCAATAAATGCCCAGACCTGATACAGGATCATCGGTGCCGATACAACGATAGACACCATAATAGTCAGTTTGATTGGCGTAAAGAAAGGCGATGCGACATCTGTCGCAATCATATTTGCTCCCTTCGGTAACTGTTCCATTAACGGTGCAGCAATAAGCCGATAAATATCATTAGAAAAATAAACCAGTGCCAGAAAAATCACCAGCACGGTAATCAAACTATTTAAAATCCGCTTACGCAGCTCAATCAAGTGACCGATAAGAGGTTGGGTATCATCCACAGACATGTTTTAGTGTTCACTATTGGCTTTTTCAGGAGATTGATTTTTATTTTGTTTTGACGCCGATTCTGGTACTGAGTGAGATACAGAAGAATGAAAATGTGTTTCATCCTCTTCTAACGCTTTAGCCTCTTCAGGAGTCAGCTGATACGATTTTTTCAGCGATTCAGCAGCCTCCCTTAACTCGTCCATCGATGCCTTTAATTCTGGGGACAATGATTGCAAATCTACTTTTTCTTCCATTTTTTTTAAGCTGTCCTGAAGCTCTTGCACTTTTAGCTCCTGAGCAAGTTCATTCTGGACATTAGCCGCCAGCGAGCGTAATACCCGTATCCAGCCAGCTACTGTTTTGACTGCTATAGGCAAGCGTTCTGGCCCCAAAACAACCAGACCAATCACCATCACCAACAGCAGTTCGCTAAAACCAATGTCAAACACGGTTTATACCTGCTCTTTATTTTTGCTCTCTGATTTTTCGGCAACAGTGGACTTTTCAGCAATACTTTTGGTGTCAAAATCAGCATCATGGCTATTTTTCTCAGCTTGATCTGACTTTTCATCATCACTTATCGCTTTTTTAAAACCTTTGATCGATGCTCCCAAGTCTGAACCCAGAGAGCGAAGCTTATTGGTACCAAATAGCAATACGACAATGACAGCAATAATGAGTAATTGTGGGATGCTTATCATGACTGACCTCTATTCATAGGGAATAATAACGACTAATATGTTCAAAAATACCGCAACCACACTATTAAGGCTACGGCAAAATAACCTTTACTTAAGCCTGCGCCAACCAAATATCCACGATATGACTGCCGCCCCCATCAACCACCACGATAGATGAATCTTGTCAGTCATGAAAAACAGACTACCACAGATAAACAATGTCGCGCCGATCCCCAGTAAATAGAGAGATTTTTTCTGGCTGACCTGTTGTTTCTGTAATTGCTGCGATATCTGATCAATGCTCGTCTGCAAACGTTTATGCTGTTGAAGAGCACCATAAACCAGCTCAGGGAATTCGGGTAATTTTTCAGCCCAATATGGCGCTTTTTCTTTAAATGCGCGCACAATCGCCGGAATACCAACCTGATCGTGTAACCAATCTTCCAGAAAAGGTTTTGCTGTTTTCCATAAATCAAGCTGAGGATAAAGCTGGCGCCCTAAGCCTTCAATATACAGCAGCGTTTTTTGCAGCAAAACCAACTGAGGTTGAACCGCCATATTAAAACGGCGAGCCGTATTGAAGAGATTCAACAGGACATGACCAAATGAGATTTCAGCCAGCGGCTTTTCAAAAATAGGTTCACAGACCGTACGGATAGCAAACTCGAAATCTTCCACATTAATATCGGCTGGAACCCAACCAGAATCCACATGAAGTTCAGCCACTCTGCGGTAATCACGATTGAAGAAAGCAATGAAGTTTTCTGCCAAATAGCGCTTATCGTCTTTGTTCAATGAACCAACAATACCATAATCAATGCCGATATAAGTCGGATCTTCCGGCCGTTCATAACTGACAAAAATATTGCCGGGATGCATGTCCGCATGGAAAAAACTGTCACGAAATACCTGCGTGAAGAACACCTGCACACCACGTTCCGCAAGCAGTTTCATATCCGTGTTCCGTGCTTCCAACATAGCAATGTCTGACACGGGAATGCCATAAATACGCTCCATGACCAGTACATTCTCCCGACAATAATCAGGATAAATTTCTGGCACGTAAAGCATTGAGCTATCTTCAAAATTGCGACGCAGTTGGATCGCATTTGCTGCTTCACGCAATAAATTCAGTTCATCAAGCAACGTTTTTTCGTACTCACGCACAACTTCACGCGGGCGAAGACGATAGCCATCGGGCAGTAAAGGAACCAGATGCGCCATACGGTACATTAAACGGACATCCGCTTTAATAACAGGCAGGATATCTGGACGGATCACCTTAAGAACAACTTCCTTACCATTCTCCTTAAGCCGAGCAGTATGCACCTGTGCAATAGAAGCTGAAGCCAATGGCTGTGAGTCAAAATCATCAAACCATGTTTCCAGCGGTCCCCCCAAAGCAATTTCAATGGATTTGCGAGCCACGGCACCATCAAAAGAAACAACCCGATCCTGCAACATTGAGAGTTGATCGGCGATAGCTGGAGGAAACAGATCCCGACGGGTAGAAAGCATTTGACCAAACTTGATCCACACTGGGCCAAGTTCTTGCAATGCCAGGCGTAACCGCTCACCGAGTGGTTTATCCTTGTGTCGATTGGGAAGCCAGAACAAGAAATAACGCCCGAAGCGCAACGGCCATGTCAGACGAATATTGGGGATCAGCTCATCTAAGCCATAGGAAAGAAAGACCCGAACAATAAAGTAAAGGCGTTTTATCTCACTAGGAGTCATATTTTCCCTCCAGTGCCGCCAGCCGTTTTTCCATATGAGACATATCATTGGCAACTGCATTGACTTCTTCACTAAAGTAAGCCACTTCCAGCGGATTGGGCGCCACTCGCCACTCTTCCGTCAATGATTCTGTAAGGTAGGTTTTCTGCCTTGTAATGGCATTACTGGCAAGTTTAATGCTTCCCTTCATCACCCGGCTGAGGCCTTCTGCCACAATATCGCCAACATAAGGGGAAAGATAATGAGCAGGATCCCACTCAGACATATCCAGCAAAGCCGACCATTGCTGCATAACTTGCATATCCCCTTCGATAACAATTTCACCACTGTTAATCAGAGATGAAAGACAGTGACGATCTCGCAATTTGAGTAACGCAGTGAACGTCGTTTTCATCGAACAGTCGGCAGACTCTGACCATTGGCTCAAAACATCCACCTGTTTTTCACTGAATATCAATACCAGTGGTGTTTTAATTTCTTTCAATTCAATGGACAGTACCTTACCTGCCAGCCTCATGCGGGAGGACTTCAATACGGTTTCACGGTACAGAAGATGATTCAGAGTCGTTTCCAGAAACGCAGTCAGCACCGGAAACAACACCGTAGAATTCAGGTTGTCACTTAATTCGGGCGTCTCCATTTCAGAATTTGAATCCTTTATGCAGTGCAACGATCCCCCCGGTCATATTGGTGTAAGAAACTTGGTCAAAGCCCGCTTCTTCCATCAAAGATTTTAATGTTTCCTGATCAGGGTGCATACGGATGGATTCTGTCAGGTAACGGTAACTGTCCGCATCCTTGACAATCATCTGGCCAATTCGGGGTAAAACATGGAACGAATAAGCATCATAAACTTTGCTCAAAGGTGCCAGCATGGGTTTGGAGAATTCCAGCACCAAAAGACGCCCACCGGGTTTAAGTACTCGGCACATAGAGCGCAAGGCTTTTTCTTTATCCGTCACATTGCGCAGGCCAAAAGAGATGGTAATACAGTCAAAGTAATTGTCTGAAAAAGGCAGTTCTTCCGCATTGGCCTGAACATAATTAACATTGCCTACGATACCGATATCACGTAGTTTCTCACGCCCCACTTTCAACATCGATTCGTTGATATCCGCCAGTACGACTTCACCTTTCTCTCCCACGATGCGGGAAAACTTCGCCGTCAGATCCCCGGTTCCTCCCGCAAGATCCAACACCTTATGACCACGGCGAATTCCACTTGCATCAATGGTGAAACGTTTCCAGATACGATGAATGCCAAATGACATCAAATCATTCATTAAGTCGTATTTCGAAGCGACAGAGTGAAATACCTCGGCCACCATATTTTGTTTTTCATCTTTTTCTACGGTGCGGAAACCAAAATCTGTAGTTTTTTTCGATTGATCAGCCATGTTATTTGCCCGCTTTTTATTCAAAAAAATTTATAGCAAGTGTACCAGCCTTTCTGACAAAACCCTATCCACACTTCATTCATTAACCTGCAATGATTGGAAAGATTTATCAATAAGCTGTGAATCAATAGGGCGCTTAACATCAACACCTAAATCACGGAACCCTTCAGCCTGACTAATCAGGTTTCCCCGCCCCTCAGCCAGTTTTTTCATTGCCAGATGGTAACTCTCCTGTGCTTTATTGAGGCTGTGTCCCAACCCTTGCATATCATCCACAAACAACCGCATCTTGTCATACATTCTGGTTGCTTTGTCCGCAATAAGGCGTGCATTCTGACTCTGATATTCATAGCGCCAAAGATTATTAATGGTACGCACGGCAACCAGAAGTGTTGATGGACTAACCAGCATAATATTATGTTTCAATGCTTCATCCAGTAATTCAGGTGCTTGATTAAGTGCCACCAAATAAGCCGGTTCTATGGGGATAAACATCAAAACATAATCCAGCGACCGTAAACCGGGCAATTGTTGATAATCTTTCCGGCTCAGCCCCCGAATATGTCCTTTGATTGAGTTTATATGCTCCTGTAACGCTTGTGCCTGCTGCGTGTCATCATCACTGTTAAAGTAACGTTCATAGGCGATCAGTGACATTTTGGCATCAATAATGACATCTTTTTCCTGCGGCAAATGCACGATGACATCAGGCTGAAAGCGCTCACCGTTTTCTGTTTTAATGTTGACCTGTGTATGAAATTCATATCCTTCACGTAAACCGGAAGATTCCAAAACACGTGCCAACACCATTTCGCCCCAATCGCCCTGCATTTTATTATCCCCTTTCAGAGCTTTCGTCAGGTTGATCGCCTCTTTTGCCATTTGTGCATTAAGTTGCTGGAGATTGCGGATTTCATGGGTCAGAGTATGGCGTTCGCGAGCTTCCTGTCCGAAACTATCCTGTACTTGACTACGGAACCCGTCAAGCTGCTCGCGAAAAGGCATCAGGAGGTCATTAAGGCTTTGGCGGCTGTATTCATCGGTACGACGCCGATTCTGCTCAAAAATACGATTGGCGAGATTTTCAAATTGGGTATTGAGGCGTTGTTCACTATTGATCAATAGACGCTGTTTTTCTTCTGCGGCCAGCCTGCTCTCTTCAAGCCGTGTGCTTAATTCTCGTAATTCAACTTCCTGTACACTGTTGATTTCGCGCTGTGCCAGCAGTTCTTGATTTAATTGATCACACTCAGTACGCCAATAGTGGGACTGTTCTAACTTTTCATGGCTGATAGCAAGCTGACTATGCAGTTCACGCAGTTCCAACTCTTTCTGTTGAATTCGCTGGTGAACAGAAAGCCAGACGAAAATCCCTCCGCCCAGCAATCCACTTAAACTGCCAATCAGCATGTATAACCACTGGATATCCACCTATACGCCTCCCACTGACTTCACCCCGGTTAACTTCACCTTAATGTAAGTTAAATAGATGCTGTATAGATGTCCAGATTCTTTAATGAGTTTCTTTCAGTTTGCAAAGCGGCTCGCAATTAGCCCATCCATTCTGCCAGCCAGCGTAAACCAAACGCTCCCGGAGCCAAAATACCGAAGGCCCAAATCAGCGCAGAGGCAAAATTGGCAAGCTGGAAATGACGTTTCGGCATGGCGCAAATACCCGCTACCAGTGGTATAACAGCTCTCAATGGACCAAAAAAACGCCCGATGAAAACACCCCAAACTCCCCAGCGTTCAAAAAATCGATGGCCGCGCACTAACATTTGCGGATGACGTGACAGTGGCCACATCTTGCCGACATTGTCCTTGTAGTGGGCACCAAACAGATAGGAAACCCAATCGCCAAAAAAGGCTCCCGCTGCTGCCGCTATCCATATTGGCCAAAAATTTAACCCGCTTTCACCAATCAACGCCCCCAATCCTAATAAAATGATCGTCGCAGGCAACAGCAGGGAGATAAATGCCAGAGATTCACCAAAAGCAAGTAGAAAAACAATGGGGATTGCCCAATATTCATGGGCTTTTACGAAGTCTGTGACCAGTTCGATAATTTCATGCAAACTCAAATTAGCTGTTCCTGTATCAATTCATCAGATGTACCAAGTTAGCACCTGATATATAAACCAATGCTAACTCAGTATTTTTATTCAAGAAAATAACTTTGTAATTTTTCACGTGCTGTCATATCCAGCCCGATATCTTTTTCCAGCCAGATATCCACACTGCCATAATGCTGGTTAATACTATTTAAGGCCGTTAGTAAAAACTCTTCCTGCACTGAATAAACATAAGCAAATTTTTCAATCACACGGTCACTCATGACTTTTGCATGTTCATTCAAGAGATATTCCCGATACGGTGCCAGCGTAACGTTGGTGACTAAATAGTCTTCCATTACCGTATCCAAATCTGCTCCCAGAGCAAACAGCACCAGCGCAGATCCAACGCCAGTTCTGTCTTTACCCACTGCGCAATGCTGTAAAATTCCGCCTTTCTCTGGTTGCACCAATAGATTAGCCAGCTTTTTGTAAGCAGGATTGCTGATTGGCAATAATTCGTATAAACGCAGCATGAATGCTCGTTCATCAAACTGCTCCAGACGTTCCTGACCCAATTTTTCCAGATTGGCATCAACTTCCTTAGAGAGTGGATTGGCCGGAGCATGATGATAATTCGCCCCACGCCACACTCGATCTGGTTTATCCTCAATTTCGCTGCTATCACGATAATCAATGATCTGGAAAAGGTTTTTGCTCATCAAAAAAGTCTGATCATTTTCAGTCAACATGTCCAAAGAGCCAGAGCGGAATAACAGCCCTGATTTAATTTTTGCACCATTATGCAGCGTCTTATTACCGAAATCACGGAAGTTAATGCCACCATGTAAGGGGAGTAATGAAGGATGGGATAGCAATGTTGTGGTCATAGTTACTCTTGTTATGATTTAAATAGATCGTTATTGATAAAAAGCGTTATGACATTATCAGATTTTAGAATGAAAGAAAGATAAGCAGAAAGATCGAGCCAGAGTGTTCTGGCCCTTAATGAAAGCGATTACAGCAAACGGCGGGCGGCATCAACTACGATTCCCAAAGCGTTGCTTTCGGTTTTTTTCAACAGTTCCACATCTGGAATTTCCTGTTGCGTCCGGTTGACGATCACCCCTGCCACCATACCAGCGCGCAGCCCCTGACTTGCACACATCGTCAGCAAAGTGGCTGATTCCATTTCATAATTCATCACCCCCATTTGCTGCCACTCTTGCATGGAGCCTTGAAAACGGCGGACGACACGACCAGAGTATGTATCGTAACGCTCCTGCCCCGGATAGAACGTATCGGAAGAAGCCGTTATACCAACGTGGGTGGCCGATCCTGATGCTTTTGCCGCTGCATACAGTGCGTTGGTACATTCAAAATCAGCCACCGCCGGGAATTCCATTGGTGCGAAGTGCAGGCTAGCCCCATCCAGACGAACTGCCGCTGTCGTGACCAATACATCACCCACATTAATGTGCGGCTGGATCGCACCGGTTGTCCCGATCCGCAGGAAAGTACTCACCCCCAATTGCGCCAATTCTTCTACAGCAATTGACGTTGAAGGGCCACCGATACCCGTGGAGCAGACAACCACGGGCTTTCCGTCAATTTCTGCGCGCCATGTCGTAAATTCACGATGAGAAGCCAGATGAACAGGGTTATCCATCAATTTTGCAATTTTTTCAACACGGTTGGGATCGCCTGGAACAATAGCCAAAGTCGCTCCTTGCAGATCGCTTTTGGTGATACCTAAATGAAATACATCAGACATATCGAGCTCCTCAACGGAAATAATTCAAAAACAGGGATACCTAAATTTAGTGCCTAATCTGACACTTTTTAGTGATAAAAATCATCTTTAATTGATAAAGATAAAGAAACACATACATAATTTTGTGATAAAAATCACATTCATAATCCAAAATGACGGACTGAGTATAAGATTCAAATAAGGCCAATACTTATTACTCCGTCACAGAGTCAACAAGCATCAAACGGCAAAACCTCGGTATAACCCGCCATATTCTGTTTTAATCCCGCAAAAGTGGGGTGGATCTGCAATATTATGCAAATGTAATAATTACATATTGCATCTATCTTTATTTAATAACATGACTATTGCTTTATGCTTATTAATGCATCTAAGCAAGTGCTTTATGTGGTCAAACCAATAAATCATCAACAAGAAGGGAGTTACGATGGGCTTTTTTGATCAAATCATCAATATGCTGAGTGGGTAGCACAATCCATTCGTGGATCGGCTCAGGAGATATTGGGGAAATAATTTTTTCGCCCGCCACATTTTATTTGCTGTAGCGGGCGTTCTTCAGTTTAGTTATTTACGGAAGTATTGTTCACGGAAGCACGCAGACGTTTCGCCGCTTCGACCATGTTCGCCAGTGCCTGACGGGTTTCAGTCCAGCCACGGGTTTTGAGGCCGCAATCCGGGTTAACCCACAGACGTTCCACTGGGATACGGTCAGCCGCTTTACGCAGCAACGCTTCAATCCATTCGACACTAGGCACGTTAGGTGAGTGGATATCATACACACCAGGCCCAATCTCATTCGGATATGAAAAATCTTCAAATGAATCCAACAATTCCATATCTGAACGAGACGTTTCAATGGTGATCACATCCGCATCCAGTGCTGCAATGGAAAGCATGATGTCATTGAACTCGCAATAACACATATGGGTATGGATCTGAGTATCATCCTCCGCAATCGCGGCACTCAGTTTGAAAGCATCCACCGCCCATTCCAGATATTCCTGCCATTCTTCCCTACGCAGCGGCAAACCTTCACGCAGTGCTGGTTCATCAATCTGAATGATACCAATACCTGCTTTTTGTAAATCATCAACTTCATCACGCAAGGCCAGTGCAATCTGTTTAGCAATCGTTTCGCGGCTAATATCTTCCCTTGGGAATGACCAGCAGAGGATAGTCACCGGCCCTGTTAACATTCCTTTGACAGGCTTATCTGTCAGGGATTGTGCATATGTTGCCCAATTTACAGTAATGGCTTCCGGACGGCTGATATCGCCAATGATTACTGGCGGCTTAACACAACGGGAACCGTAGCTTTGTACCCAGCCATTTTGGGTAAAGACATAACCATCAAAATGTTCACCGAAATACTCGACCATGTCGTTACGTTCGGCTTCACCATGCACCAGCACATCCAGTCCCAGATTTTCCTGTTCATTGATCGCCTGCTTAATATGTTCAGAAATATTGGTGCGATAATGCGTGTTATCCACACGACCTTTTTTGAAATCCAGACGCAGGCTACGAATTTCCGTTGTTTGTGGGAATGATCCGATAGTTGTGGTCGGCCACAACGGTAAATTGTAACGTTCACGCTGGAGTTTGGCTCGTTCTGGATAAACCAGATTACGCTCGCTATCCTGTGGTTTGATCGCCGTGATGCGCTCAGTCACCGTCGGATTGTTCACCCTTGTGGAACTACGGCGTGCACGGATTGGCGCACTGTAAGCATCCAGTTCAGCCTGTTTGCTGCCTTCCGGTGCATTCAGTGCCTGTGCCAGCAAAGACAGCTCTGCGCATTTCTGTAATGCAAAGGCAAACCAGCTTTTAACTTCTTCATCCAGCCCGGTTTCATCGTTCAGGTCAATCGGGCTGTGCAGCAATGAACAGGACGTGCCGATCCAAATATCACGCTTGCCTGCCAGCGATGCCACAAGCTGGTATTTAGCACTCAAATCTGCTCGCCAGACGTTGCGCCCATTGATAACCCCCAATGAAAGCAACCACGTTTCCGGCAGAGATTTATTCAATTCATCAAGGGAATCCTTCCCTGCAACTAAGTCGACATGCAGCCCTTGTACTGGCAGTGATTTGATCGTCGCCAGATTATGGCTGATGCTATCGAAATACGTTGTCAGCAGTAATTTAGCCTGTCCTTGCAGCGCCTGATAAGCCGTCGAGAAAGCCTCCAGCCATTCCTTCGGTAGTTCCAGTACCAGTGCCGGCTCATCAATCTGCACCCATTCGATGCCCCGTTTTGCCAATTCTGCTAATACTTGCTGATAGACAGGAAGAATATCCGTTAACAGGGAGAGGCGGTCGAAGGCTTTACCTTTCACCTTGCCGAGCCATAAATAAGTTACAGGCCCCAGTAGAACAGGTTTGACTTTGTGTCCCAATGCCAGTGCTTCATCCACTTCATCCAGTAATTGAGTCCAGGTCAATTTAAATTCTTGCCCCTGCTGAAATTCAGGTACGATATAGTGATAATTTGTATTGAACCATTTAGTCATTTCAGAAGCAGCCGCTGGTGTGCCTGTTGGAGCTCGACCGCGGCCAATACGAAACAGCGTATCCAGATCAATGCTACCATCTTCATTCTGATGACGTGGTGGCACGTTGCCCAATAGCAAGTTAGTCGTCAATACTTGGTCATACCAAGCAAAATCACCTACCGGAACTAAATCAACTCCCGCCTCTTTTTGCTGTTGCCAGTGACGTGCACGTAATTCACGACCTGTTTCCAGCAATTCCTGTTGAGAAATCTTGCCTGCCCAATAATTTTCTTGCGCCTTTTTTAGCTCTCTTTTCAAGCCGATACGTGGAAAACCTAATGTATGATTCAAAACTGTCATGTCGTCACCCGCAAATTTTAGCCGTCTAGATGTTTACACTTCTATAATCAACAGGTACTGTATAAACCACAAGCGCAAATTATTCATCATCAACTTGAAGGTTTTTCATGATCGAAATAAAACATTTAAAAACACTACAGGCATTGAGTCATTGCGGTTCATTGGCTGCGGCTGCAAATCATCTGCATCAGACGCAATCTGCTCTTTCTCATCAGTTCAGTGAACTAGAGCATCGGCTGGGATTCAAACTCTTCATTCGCAAAAGCCAGCCATTGCGCCTTACGCCTCAAGGGGAAGTGCTGTTAAAACTGGCGGGGAAGGTACTCCCTCTGGTGACGGCTTCCCTGCGTGAATGCAGTGAACCGGAAGAAATTAATCTGCGCATTGCCATTGAATGCCATAGCTGTATTCAGTGGCTGACGCCAGCACTGAAGCGTTTTAGTGAAAGCTGGCCGCAGGTTAGTGTGGATTTTAAATCCGGTGTGACGTTTGATCCGCAGCCTGCACTGCAACAGCGGGAACTGGATATTGTACTGACCTCAGATATTATTGCAGACAGCAAGCTGAACTATACGTCGCTGTTTGACTATGAAGTGAAACTCGTGCTTGCTCCGGATCACCCATTAGCAAATAAACGCGATATCTATCCACAAGATCTCGCTCCCGAAACGCTGCTGATTTATCCCGTCCAGCGCCAACGGTTTGATATCTGGCGGCGGTTCCTCCAGCCAGCAGGTGTTACCCCGACATTAAAAAGCGTCGATAATACTCTGTTACTGATCCAGATGGTGGCTGCTCGCTTAGGCATTGCTGCATTACCCCATTGGGCAGTAGAAACATTCGAAAGGCAGGGGCTGGTTGTGACAAAAACGTTGGGAGAAGGATTATGGAGCAGATTGTATGCTGCCTGCCGAGAAGGAGAACAGCACCAACCTGCCATTAATACATTTATTCGTTCTGCGCGCCAGCACGCGGTGGACAATTTGCCGTTTGTAAAACGGGTTTCAATATCCAACGGTGATGCACCCAAAGAGATGCAACAATCAGGCTGCTTCCTATGGTAAAACCCAGCCAATCAGGATGCTGCTGCCAAATTAAAAAATTGACCAACAACCCGGCCGGAACCAGCATATTATTCATAATCGCCAGTGTTCCGGTATCCACTTGGGTTGCGCCATAGTTCCACATAAAATAACCAATGCCAGAAGCGCCTGCACCTAACCAGATCAGGACGCCCCATTGTAATTGTGTTGTCGGCAATTTATATGGATCACCAAACAGCAGCCAACCAATGGTTGCGACCACACAAGCCCCCAGATAGAACCACGAAAACGCGACCCGCTGCGGTATCGGATACACTTCCATCAAACGCTTATAGCCAACCTGACCTATCGCAAAGAAAATATTCGCCAACTGCACCAGTATCAAACCAATCCAAAAAGATTCGCTCAATCGGTCATAACGGATAATCGCTGCGCCAGCCACTGCCAGCAAAGAACTCATCGCATAGCCCCAACGCAATCGCTGACGTCCCATCACATCATATATCAGTGTGACATACAGCGGAGTCATCACCGTAAACAGCAAAAATTCAGCGACAGTCAAGTAGTGGTAGGCATGAAATACAAACAAATACATCACGCCAAGCTGACAGGCTCCCACGACCATATACAATGAGATCACTTTCAGCGATAACCCACGCCAGCGCAAAAACGGCAGGAATACCAAGGCCGCCAGCACAACTCTGATAAACACGGAAAACCAGCTATCAACCTGACCAGCAAGGTAAGCACCAATCAGGCTGAATGAGGCAGCCCACAAAAAAGTTGTGATCGTTAACAGCCACATAATTTATTGATCTTTAACCACAAGTAATGCTTCAAGCAAATCCAAATCATGCAGCAGCGTTTGGAGTGTTTCATTACTAATCTTACGGGTTGCACGTAGATGATACAGCTCTCCCCTTTCGGCCCTTAATGCCGTCAAACGGAAACGTCGTTCCAACTCCTCAACCAGCAAGTTATGTTCGATTTCATCTTTACCCACGGTACGACGCCGCAAATAACCCGTGACTCGGGAAGCAATTTCACTCACTACCTCTGCATCCAGTTTTTCTTCGGTGCTGGCAGACAAGCGCTCTTCCATTTTATTCATACTGACAATCGCAACTTCAGCCATTGCTGCTTTCGCCATTCTGATTTCATTGATATCCGCCTGCTTATCTCCCACTTTCATACCACGCAGCAACAGTGGCAGGACAACAACACCGACAAACAGGGAGAACAGGATCACGCCCGCTGCGATGAAAATCAACTGATAACGCGCTGGGAATGGATCTCCATCCGGCAAGAAAAGCGGGACAGATAACGCACCCGCAAGCGTAATCGCACCACGTACACCCGCAAGCGACGCCAGACACAATTCACGCATAGTGTAAGAAGCAAATTCCAGCGGTTTTTTCTTCATTAACACCTTGCTGGCATTTTTCATCAACCATAACCAACAGAACCGCAGCAATACCAACGCCACATAAATGATGCCAACCGCAGCAAACAGCATCCACGTTTCAACTTGCGGATCAAGTTCAGCCTGCTCGACAGACGTTTCCCAGATACCCGGCAATTGTAGCCCCAGCATGACAAATACAAGGCCGTTAAAGACAAAGGCCAGCATTCCCCATACGTTATCGGCACGCAGTCGCATAGCCAGAGGTGCATTGCGGATTACGCCAGATTTACTGATAGTCATACCCGCAGCCACCGCAGCTAAAATACCCGATACGCCGATATGTTCAGCAATCATGTAGGAAGCGAATGGCAGCAGCATCATAAACATGATTTGAGTTGCTGGATCATCGCCACTCCAGCGGCTCATCAATCGCAACGATTTACTGTACAGCCATGTAATGGCAATACCGGACAGCAGACCACCAATCGCAACTTTGAAAAACTCTATTGTGGCGCCAGTGACCGTAAATACCATCGTTCCCATGGCAATTGCCACGGCAAACTTCAGTGCAACCAGACCAGAAGCATCGTTCATCAACGCTTCACCTTCCAGCACACTCATCATGTTTTTCGGGATGCGCCCTTTTCCAACAATTGATGACAACGCAACCGCATCAGTTGGTGACAGCACCGCAGCCAGAGCAAAAGCAGCAATAAGAGGAATACCCGGCAGCAACCAGTAAATCAAGTAGCCAATACCGACAACCGTCACTAATACCAAGAATAAAACCAGAATGACTATTTCACGCCCATGTTGAAAAAATTCTCTGGTCGGTGTTTTCCAGCCATCAACAAATAATAAAGGAGGGATAAGTAAAACGAGGAATAATTCAGGATCGAAAGTAACGTGTAAACCAAAATGAGGCCAAGCCAGTAGTGCTCCCATAGCTATTTGCACTATCGGCAAGGGAATGCGGAACGGGATCATTTTAGTAAGAACACCTGAAACTGACACCACCAAAATCAAGATCAAGATAGTAAAAAATATTTCCATATTACCCTTACAAATTGCCAAAAATCCGTCGGTGAAGAGATTGTGACTTTTTTTTCACTCTAATAACAGCCGTAATAACCATAAATATTAAAGTTATTAAAGAAAATCAAAAAACAATCACATTGTGAATCAATGATCAGTAAGTCATTAGTCTATTTTATACTTATCGGCGGGAGTGTGCTGAAAAATTAACACGTTTTAAAATTTATCCGACAGGAGGAAGTATGCGCAAACCCTGACCGGCTGCGCATGATTTTCTTATTTAGATAGCCCAATTTCCGGCATAAAATATCACTAGCACGATAGCAATGATCACCGTACCGATATTCAGTTTACGCCACTCACCAGAGAAAACTCGCCCGACAACCAAAGCACTGAACCCTAGCATAATGCCGGTGACGATATTACAAGTCAGTACAATAAACACCGCACACAGTAATCCTGACATAGCTTCGACAGAATCATCGAAATTCAGCTTCCGCACGTTGCTCAGCATCAGTAGCCCGACATACATCAAAGCAGGGGCTGTCGCATAGGCCGGAACCAGGTACGACAACGGAGAAAGGAATAAAATCAGCAGGAACAGAATACCCACAACCGCGGCGGTTAAGCCCGTCTTGCCTCCGGCGGCAGTGCCCGCAGCGGATTCAATGTAGACAGCAGCAGGAGAAGAACCCATCGCGCCTGCAAAAATACTGCTTACGGAATCAGCCGTCAGAGCTTTGCCTCCATTGATAATCTGGCCGCCTTTATCCAATAGGTTAGCTTGCCCTGCTACGGCTCGAATTGTCCCTGTCGCATCAAATATCGCTGTCATCACCAATGCCAAGACACTCGGCAACACTACAGGCTGCAAAGCTCCCACAATATCCATGCTAAACATCAGAGACAACCCATCTTCTCCCAACGTTGGCAGCTTAAAAAATCCTTGATATTTCACTGCGGGATCAAAAATCAGGCCGATAATTGAGATAACGATAATGACCAACAAAATACCACCGGGTACTTTCTTCCTTTCCAGACCAATAATCCCCGCCAGACCTAATAACGTCATTATTACGGGAAATGCAGTCAATGAGCCAAAAGCAACCGGTAAACCGGCATGAGGATTTTTAATCACCATCCCCACACCATTTGCCGCAATCAGCAGCAGAAACAGCCCGATACCAATACCGGTTCCATGAGCAATTCCCATTGGCATATTGCGCAAGATCCAAGACCGAATCCCCGTCACTGAAATCACCGTAAACAGGCATCCCATCAGGAAAACAGCACCCAGCGCCACGGGAATACTCACCTGCTGTCCTAAAACCAGACTGAACGCTGTAAATGCGGTCAGCGAGATTGCACAGCCAATTGCCATCGGCAGGTTAACCCACAATCCCATCAATAATGAGCCGATACCCGTCACCAAACATACAGAAATAAAGACCGCTGTATGAGGAAATCCGGCTTGCCCCAGCATGCCCGGCACAACGATAACGGAATACACCATCGCCAGAAATGTCGTCAATCCAGCCAAAATTTCCTGACGTACCGTCGTTCCGCGTTCAGTAATCTTAAAATACTTATCGAGTTTGCATTGAGTTGGTGCCTGCATGCCAGACATGTCTTTCCCCTGCCATTATGTTGAATTTCTAACGCTATCATCTCTCCACTTTGCCTAACGAAAACGATTACGTCGTAAGATACTTAAAATTGGTGCTGTACTCATTAGTACAGCCACTTCAATACGCAATCGTTTGGCTTTTCAGATAAAAAAATGGAGAGAGAATTTGAGGCGAATGATTATCCAGTGAATAAGGGATGAGAATCAAGAGATAATCATAAAATTTGTTGTGAGTTATCTCCGTATGTACTGAGAACACACTAAAAAGATCTACTTGTTTAAGCCTGTTCATCAAATTGTGTATGTAGCGCGCCACGTGAATTGAAAAAATGTGCCATTTAAATCGAGAAAAATTAGTACATGGTGATTTTATCAAAACACGTGGCATATTTAGATTCTTTTGTGGTCGGTAAGAATCATTTTTTCTTTAACCAAGTGGGGATAATTTTACAGGAAAGTTGAGAAAAAAAGCACCGCAATTGCGGTGCATTAAAAAAATCACTATGGACAGACAGGGTAAATGTACAGGAAGTGAAAAAAAACAGTAGCATATGCTACAAAGTCTGGTCTACCAGACAACTTGCAAACACAACATCACAACTACAAAGCCAAAAGCTTCAATGTATCACTACAGAGTTACTTTTCGTTCCGGCTTAGGAAGTTGCGCACACTATAGGGATTTGCTGGTATATCATCAATGGACAAATTATAATGATTCGGATTACAAAAACTAATACCTGAGAGAAAAGAAGTATCGGTATCGCCACTATCATATAAGAAACGAACATGTCTAAACGTTTACCACCCCTTAATGCGTTACGCGTTTTTGATGCTGCAGCTCGTCATCTTAGTTTTACTAAAGCAGCAGAAGAATTATTTGTAACTCAGGCGGCCGTAAGTCACCAGATGAAAAGTCTGGAAGACTTTCTGGGATTGAAACTTTTTCGTCGCCGTAACCGTTCACTACTGCTGACGGAAGACGGGCAGAGTTACTATCTGGATATCAAAGAAATTTTCACTGCTATCAATGATGCAACCCGCAAACTTCAGGCTCGCAGTGCCAAAGGTGCACTGACGGTAAGTTTGTCACCGAGCTTTGCCATTCAGTGGCTGGTGCCACGGCTTTCTGGTTTCAATCAGAGTTTTCCGGGCATTGATGTCAGGATTCAGGCGGTGGATAGGGAAGAAGATAAATTGGCAGATGATGTTGATGTTGCGATTTTTTATGGCAGAGGCAATTGGCCAGGCATGCGGACAGATCGTCTCTATCCTGAATATCTGCTACCCGTTTGTTCTCCCTCTTTACTGATGGGGGAACGCCCATTAAAAATACCGGCAGATCTGGCCAAGCATACTTTGTTGCACGATTCTTCCCGGCGGGACTGGCAGGCCTATATTCGCCAGCTTGATATGCAGCAGCAGATCAATGTTCAGCAGGGGCCGATATTCAGCCATAGCTCAATGGTGATTCAGGCGGCGGTGCATGGGCAGGGGGTTGCCCTTGCCAATAATGTGATGGCACAAAATGAAATTGATGCGGGGCGCCTTGTCTGCCCATTCAATGATGTTTTGGTCAGCAAGAATGCATTTTATTTGGTTTGCCATGATAATCAGGCAGAATTGGGCAAGATTGCGGCTTTTCGGAAATGGATCTTGATGCAGGCCGCGAGTGAACAGGCAAGGTTAGGATTTATCACTAACGAATGAAAACCGGATGTGTGAAGGCGTATCACGTCATATATCCAGAAACAGGAGCGGAGCGATGAGCAGTCGTTTCATGCTTATTTTTGTTGGTATCAGCGGTTTTTTGTATGTGGCATTGGGGGCGATGGGTGCACATATGCTGGCACCTGTCCTGACGTCACGCCAAATGGAATGGATCCATACCGGCCTGCAATATCAAGGGTTGCATACACTGGTCATGATGGTGCTGGCTGCTTTACTGATGAGGCAGCCAACGAAGCCGTTTGGCTGGGCGGGTATTTTTTTCGCTGCGGGAATAGTGTTATTTAGTGGCAGTCTTTATTGTCTGGCCTTTTTACCGCTAAAATTTTTGGTTTATCTGACACCCATCGGTGGGTTTAGTTTTCTCATTGGTTGGTTATGTATATTAATTGGCGCTCTGCGTCTAAGGAAATCGGCGCCTAGCCATGAATAAAGTTGCTTTATATTGCCGCCCCGGGTTTGAAAAAGAGTGTGCGGCAGAAATTACTGATAAGGCGGGTAAGAAAGGAATTTACGGTTTTGCCCGCGTAAAAGAAAACAGCGGTTATGTGTTGTTTGAGTGTTATCAGCATGATGATGCGGATCGTCTGATCCGTGAAATTCCGTTCGGTGAATTGATCTTTGCCCGCCAGATGGTGGTTGTGGGTGAATTGCTCAAAAATTTACCTCAGGAAGATCGTATTACCCCTATCCTTGGGATGTTGACGGGGGTTATTGAACGTGCAGGTGAGCTGCGCGTAGAAGTGCCGGATAATGATGAAAGTAAAGAGTTGATGACATTCTGCCGTAAGTTTACGGTTCCGCTGCGTCATGCCATGCGTCAGGAAAAATTCTTGCTGGCAAAGGAAAGTGCTAACCGCCCGGTGATTCATGTTTTGTTTATTGCTCCGGGCTGTTGTTACGTCGGCTATTCTTACAGCAACAACAATTCCCGTTTTTATATGGGGATCCCCCGTCTGAAGTTTCCGTCAGATGCTCCGAGCCGTTCAACGCTGAAGCTGGAAGAAGCTTTTCATGTATTCATTCCACATGACGAGTGGGAAGAACGTCTGGGCAGTGGGCTGTATGCAGTGGATCTTGGTGCTTGTCCGGGAGGCTGGACTTACCAGCTCGTGAAACGCGGGATGATAGTTCATGCGGTAGATAATGGCTTGATGGCTGATAGTTTGATGGACACCGGGCAGGTGAAACATCATCGTGTGGATGGCTTCAAATTTGAACCCACAGTGAAAAATGTTTACTGGCTGGTTTGTGACATGGTTGAGCAGCCTGCTAAGGTTGCCCATCTCATGACAGACTGGCTAGTGAAAAGCTGGTGTCGTGAAGCCATTTTCAACCTCAAGTTGCCGATGAAAAAGCGTTATGAGGAAGTTGCTCAGATCTTGCAGAAGATAGAACAGCAACTGAAAGAAAATGGAGTTAATGCCCAAATTCAGGCCAAGCACTTGTACCACGATCGTGAAGAGGTCACGGTACATGTTCGTCGTATTTGGTCTGCATATGCAATGACCCGGGATTTTTAATTATTGAGAAATAGATAATCCTTTCTTAGGATCAATTCGCAGCATATAAAAACAGTATTATTTATTAATAAATAATACTGTTTTTTTGTTATCAAAAAAATTCATTTTAAAATTAATAATTTATTACATAAATTAAATTTAATTTATTTGTATTCTAAAAAGATATATTAATTATTTTTACACCGAATGAAACTCACGCTATTTTATTCGAGAGTCTTCTTTTTAAGGGAATCTTAGAAAGAATAAAAAACTCTTACTCCCGTTATTATGAAAATTTCGGGCTTTAGATATAAATATTGTTTTTACAGGAGATTTATATGACCTCAAAGAATAAATATACCTATGTGGGGTTATCTGATTCCAAGTCCGTTCAGGATGTTAATGCACTTCTCACAGCCTACGTTCCAAATTCCGATCCGGGTATTCGTGTCGCACATACACCGCTGGGAAATAAAGCTCCCGATGAACTTGTACGAACCAATTATCATTGGACGAATAAAGTCGGCTCTTCCGGTGCAGTGGAATTATCATATCACTTTCTAGAATCTGCTCCTTCCGTGATGCCAAGATTTGGTATTGCTGGATTCAGTTCCTTTAATGATGAGCAGAAAGAGGCCGCACTATTGTCTTTACAATCGTGGTCTGATGTTGCCAATGTAAAATTTAATGAAGTCAGCAGCCTTTCTAAAGCCAATATTACTTTTGGTTTCTTTGATTATAGTATAACTGACGACTATGCGTTTGCGACTTTACCAAAAGGGCAGAATACGACTTATTCCTGGTATAGCGCGGAGAGTCGTACTTTCATAGACAATGACATTGGTGTGAATGGCTATGGCCGCCAGACATTTACCCATGAAATCGGGCATACGCTGGGTCTGGATCATCCTGCCGAGTACGATGCTTCTGATGCGGTCAGACCAACCTATATTAGTGTGGGGGAGTACTTCGAAGATAGCCGTGCCTATACCGTCATGAGCTATTTCAGTGAAAAATACACCGGTCAGGACTACAAAGGAGCATTCTCATCTGCCCCACTGCTGAATGATATCTCCGCCATTCAGCAGTTATATGGAGCCAATACTGAAACTCGTACAGGTGATACTGTATATGGTTTCAACTCCAATACCGACCGTGATTTCATGACTGCAACCAATGCCAAAAGCAAACTGGTATTCAGTGTCTGGGATGCGGATGGTAATGATACTTTCGATTTCTCCGGTTTTACTCAGAATCAACGTATTAACCTGAATGAAGGGGCTTTCTCGGATGTCGGTGGCTTGAAAGGCAACGTATCTATTGCCCGTGGCGTAACCATTGAGAATGCGATCGGTGGCAGCGGCGATGACATTCTGGTAGGCAACAGTGCTGATAACGTGCTGAAAGGCGGCGACGGCGATGACATCATTTATGGTGGCTTGGGCGGCGATGACCTCTGGGGTGGCGCAGGCAAGGATACTTTTGTTTATCTGAATGGCAAAGAGTCACTGAAAGGCAATCCTGACTGGATCCATGATTTTATTTCCGGTGAAGACAAGATTGATCTCTCAGACTTTAACTTTGGTGGTAAGGGTGATATCAAATTTGTTGATTCATTCTCTGGTAGGGCGGGTGAAGTCCTGCTGACTTACGACAAAGTGACCGATATAACCGATATGTCTATCAGCCTTGGTGGTGACTTAGCCAGTCATGATTTTCTGGTGAAAATTATCGGTCAGCCTGTAGCTGAAGCTGATTTTATCGTCTAATGCAGACTGGCATATCACGATAGCGCGATACTGCCGTATGTATTAATAATACGGCAGTATTACGGGGAGGAAGTTACCGTGTTACACAAGGTGCAAAGGCGTATAGCGAAGTCTTGTTTATTTAAATTGGCCTTATCGATAATGTTTTCTCTTTTTTTGATTGGAGGATGTATGGCGAGTAGTTTGAGACTTCCTGAACCGGCTGAACTGAAAGGGTTATGGCAGCTATCAGATGGCAATCAGGTATGCAGTATTGAATTAACGGATACCCGTTTGCCTGAGGGGTCAATTTGGGCGCTGAAAGGTGATTCTTGCCTGACCGAACTGATGGGGAACCCTGTAGAGGGCTGGCGTCCTACACCTGATGGTATCACTCTGACTGACGATGATGGCAATAGTCTGGCCTTTTTTGGCCATGAGTCCGAGCAATGGGTGGCATACCTGGTTGATGGGCGGGAACTCGTTATGACATTCAGTGGCACGCATTCTGTGACAAAGTAAATGCAGTGACAAAATAAAATAAAAATAACAAATGACTGGGTAAATAAATCGTTTTTGCTTCAGTTAATGATGAAGGGATTGCAGTGAAACTACGCTTTCCAAAGGATGAAATCACGGATGTTATCCGTGCACGCAGCAAAGTATTCTGGACTATTGGCTTATTTACGGCATTTATCAATCTGCTGATGTTGGTTCCCTCTATTTATATGCTTCAGGTATATGATCGAGTCCTGCCATCCAGTAATGAAATGACTCTGCTGATGCTGACCCTGATCACGCTCGGCATGTTCGCTATTATGGGCGGGCTGGAATATATCCGTAGCATGGTGGTGATCCGCATCGGCAGCCAGTTTGATATGTGCCTGAACCAGCGTGTTTATACCGCGTCGTATGAGTCCAACCTGAAAAATGGCTCCACCGATGCCGGGCAAATGCTCAATGACTTGGCAACTATCCGCCAGTTCCTGACGGGCAATGCGCTGTTTGCTTTTTTTGATGTGCCTTGGTTCCCGATCTATCTCTGGGTTATTTTTCTGTTTAGCCCGTACTTGGGACTGCTGGCGCTGGTTGGGGCGATCATTTTGATCACGTTGGCGGTACTGAACCAATGGCTGTCTCAGTCGCCTTTATCGGAAGCGAGTCATCTCTCCCTGCGCTCTGCCAATCTTGCCAGTACTAATCTGCGTAATGCGGAAGTCATTGAAGCCTTGGGTATGTTGCCGGCACTGCGTCAGCGATGGTTTAGCCTGCATGAGCGCTTTCTCAATTTCCAGCGTATTGCCAGCGAACGGGCAGCATCCATCACCGCACTGACCAAAACAGTGCGCATGGCCTTGCAGTCGTTGATCCTCGGTTTGGGAGGCTGGCTGGCGATTGAAGGCAATATCACGCCGGGTATGATGATCACGGGTTCTATCTTGATGGGACGGGCATTGTCGCCGATTGAGCAGTTGATCCAAGCGTGGAAAAGCTGGAGCGCCGCTCGTCTGTCATGGCAGCGACTGGATAAATTGCTGAAGGCGCAGCCAGAACGTAAAAGCGGTATGTCACTGCCTGCCCCTAAAGGTATTTTGTTGCTGGAAAAAGTTGCCGCAATACCACCGAGTAAAACACAGGCCAGACAAACGGCGGGGAATCATAAACAGGTTTTGCAGGATATCAGTTTTTCCCTGAATGCCGGCGATGTGTTGGGCGTGATTGGCCCCAGTGCGTCGGGGAAATCTACGCTGGCTCGCCTGCTGGTGGGGATTTGGCCGTCACAGGAAGGTGTTGTGCGGCTCGATGATGCCGATATTTACCAATGGAACAAGGATGAACTGGGGGCATCGATAGGTTATTTGCCGCAGGACATCGAACTATTTGGTGGCACGATTGCGGAAAACATTGCGCGTTTTAATGACGTGGATCCTGAAAAAGTCATTGAAGCGGCCAAAAAAGCGGGTGTCCATGAACTGGTACTCAATCTTGAACAGGGTTATGACACGGTGATTGGCACTGGAGGAATGGGATTGTCCGGTGGGCAGAAGCAGCGGATTGGGCTGGCACGGGCATTGTACGGCAATCCGTCGCTGCTGGTGCTGGATGAACCAAATTCCAATCTGGATGATATCGGTGAAAAGGCGCTGAGTCAGGCGATTACGCAATTGCGGGAACAGGGCAAAACAGTGGTAGTGATCACGCATCGGCCTTCTTTGCTCTCACAAACAAACAAAATTTTGCTGTTGGTGCAGGGAAAAATGAAAATGTTTGGCCCATCTCAGCAAGTTATGGCGGCGCTGTCGCAGTCAAAAACAGTCGAACGTGCCTCGTAATGTGGCTCTGCCATGTTTTTATGACACGGTTTTAATCAGTGGGCAGGGGGAAGTTTCTGCCTGGGAGTGAAGATGTCCTATCAGACCAACGCAAAAAGTGCGAAAAATGATGAATCGGGATTATTGCCGCTGGATGCGAATCGCTACCTGCGGCTGGGCTGGCTGGTCATCGGTATTGGCCTCTTGGGGTTTTTCGTCTGGGCGGCCTTTGCCCCGCTCGATAAAGGTGTTGCTTCCTCCGGTATTGTGGTGGTGGATGGCAACCGTAAAACCGTGCAGTCGCCAGCCAATGGCATCATCAGACAAATTCTGGCATCGGAAGGGGAACAGGTTAAAGCCGGACAGGTACTAGTGCAGCTCAGTCAGGTGCAGGTTAATGCCCAAATTGACTCCCTGAAACAGCAATTGCATACCACTCTGGCGACGGAAGCCCGATTGCTGGCCGAGCAGCAAGGACTGGAGGTGATTTCCTTTCCGGCTACGTTGTGGGATCAACAATCGGAACCACGCATTAAGGATATTCTGGTATTACAGAAACAGCTTTTCCTGTCACGTCGTGAGATGCTGAGAAGTGATCTGGCGGGGATGCAGCAGGCTGAAGAGGGGCTGAGTTTTCAGCTCAAAGGGTTGCGGAACGCGCTGACAAATAAACAGCAGCAGCAGGTTTCACTTAAAGAGCAAGTGACCAATCTGCGGCCGCTGACCGAAGAGGGTTACTTTCCCCGTAACCGTTATCTGGAATTGCAGCGCAGTCAAAGTGAGTTAAGTGGCAGCATGGCCGAGATGGCGGGACGCATTGGTCAGCTTGAAAAACAGTGTCAGGAAACCCGGCAGCGGATTATCCAGCGGCAGGCAGATTATCAACGTGAAGTCCGTAGCCAGCTTTCGGATGTGCAGGTGCAGGCCAATGAGCTGAAAAACAAGCTGGAAACAACTCAGTTTGATTTATCCCATACCTCAATTACCGCCCCGGTGAGTGGCTCGGTAATGGGGCTGACAGTATTTACCCAAGGCGGCGTTGTGGCTTCCGGGGAAAAATTGATGGAAATCTTGCCAGCCCAGAGTGCGTTAGAAGTCGAAGCGCGCCTGATGGTACATCTGATTGATAAAGTCGCAATGGGGCAGGATGTGGATTTGATGTTCACCGCATTCAATCAGAACCAGACGCCGAAAGTGACAGGCAAAGTGACAGTGATCTCCGCCGACCGATTGGTGGATGGGGTGACAAGAGAACCTTATTACCAGATGCGGGTCAGAGTGACACCAGAGGGGATGGCACAACTGGCAGGGCTGCATATCAAGCCGGGGATGCCGGTTGAAGTCTTCGTTAAAACGGGTTCGCGATCACTGTTGAGTTATCTATTCAAACCATTGATGGACAGGGCGTCAACGTCACTGATTGAGGAGTAACAGGGATGTTCAGATCTTATAGTGTTACAGGGCGTGTCCTGTTTTTACCGTTGTTTCTGCTGATGTTGTTTTCAGGTACGGTTCAGGCGCTTTCCTTAACGGAGGCTTACGCTCTGGCACTGCAACACGATCCGACGTTTCAGGCGGCGATAAAAGCGCAGGAAGCGGGGCAGGAAGAGAAAAACCTTGGGCGGGCGGAATTACTGCCCAAGCTCGCTTTTAACTACCAATATGTTCCCCAGAATTGGCAGAAAATGGAGTCCTCTTCTTCAGCTTCAGGGCAAAGGGGAAATATGATCACGGAAAGTCGCAACCGCCAGTATCACAGTTACAGTGGTTCGCTTGTATTGACTCAGCCGCTGGTGGATTTCGAGGCGTGGGCGCGTTACAAAACCCGTCAGGCCTACGTGCTGATGAGTGATGCCCGTTTTCGGGTAGACACCCAACAACTGGCAGTCAGGGTAGTAAACAGCTATGTGGATGTCGCTTATGCGCAGGACAGGCAGGCGCAGGTTGCCCAGCAGCGCAGGGCTTATGAAGAACAACTGGAACGCAATCAGAAATTGTTTGCTTCCGGTGAAGGCACACGCACTGATGTGGCGGAAACCCAAGCCCATTACAGTCAGGTTGTGGCGGATGAGTTAACTGTCAAAGATGAACTGGATGCGGCAATCCGTGACTTGCAATTGCTGGTTGGTATACCTTTACCAGACGATTTGCCGGTCAATCGCCTGTCACCTGTCCAGAACTTCAAGATCATAAAACTGGCTTTTGCACATTATGCCGATTGGGAGCAGATAGCATTGAGCCAGAATCCGCAGTTGGCGGAGGCTCGCCAGAAAGTGGCCGTTGCGGCTCAGGACATTGAGCGCAATCGGGCAGGTTATCTGCCAAAACTGGAGTTATATGCTTCCCATACCGAAAATAAATCCAGCAGCGATAACATCGTCGATCAAAAATACCGTACCGATTCAATCGGCTTGCGGGTGTCGATGAATCTCTATAATGGGGGAGGAACGTCGGCGGCAGTGCGTCAATCAGCAGCGAATTATAGCAAAGCCAAATATGAGATGGATGCCGAAGCGGGAGAAACCCTGAATGCGCTGCGACGCAATTATAACGCCTGCATGAACGGCGAGAAGCGGATACGTGCCTATGAATCGGCAGTGGAAGCGGCTGAATTACAGGTTAAAGCAACGCAGAAAAGTGTGGCACTGGGGCAGCGGGTTAACGTGGATATCCTGAATGCGGAGCAACAGCTCTACATCGCTCGTCGTGATCTTTCTCAGGCGAAATATCAATATATGAAATCCTGGATTGGATTATTGAGTGAAGCCGGGCAATTGAATGGAGAGCATATTCAATTGGCTTCGGGATATTTTGAGTGATTAAATTTTTCCATTTACTAAACTACCACCGACTAAAGTCGGTGGTAGTTTAGTAATTCAACCCAAATTGCTGTTTGTCATAACCTCCGTATTCCCCGTCATCGCGTATTTGAAGGCGTCGCATAGCGAGGGAAAACAAGTACAGGCGGGTTTTATGGCTTTAAACTTCATTGAGTTATCAATGATTGTGTTGAACTTTTAGCGGTTAAGCCGACCTCAGGAAATAAAGATGATCGTCATCCCGTCAAAGCACTGGTATAAGGGTTAACAGGGTATGGCGATAAAGGGTATTTGTCACAGGCTTAATTGCTTATACATTCCAACCTGAAAAACCGAGCTTGAATTTACGGGATTGTGATATCGCTATTTTTAAACAAGGCTGAGGTTAAATAATAAAAAAGCAAAGCTCATTCAACATTGAAATCACACTTTGCTTTTATATATAATAAATACAGTGACATTCCAGATTTTTATTTAAAAACGATAACCTACACCAAGATTAAACCCGTTAATTTCCTCACGGTTATCATTATATTTTACTGATGCGCCTTCATAACCGGCATAAAGGCTGAGACTTTGTATCGGATTAACTTCTACACCAGCACCATAGGCGAAGTTGGTCGATTTTCTATTCATTTTACTGGCCTCAACTTCGACTGTGTTGCGTAGATGATAAGCCCCTTCAGTTGCATCAGCTTTTGAATGTGCAAAACCAAGCAAACCATATACACTTAGATAGTCATTGATGCGGTAAGCAGGGCCTGCCATTAGTGAATAATATTTCATATCAAGACTATCCTCTCCAGTATAATTCTTGCCATTATGTTTAAAACTAAATTTATAATCTCTATCGCCCTTCATATGAGTAAACGATCCAATAATACTGACTGGAGAATCCCATTCATAACGGTAATGCAAATTTACCCCGCGAATATCTTTAAAATTCTGAACCTTACTTTGCGCATAACCTACAGTGACAGTATGCGAATCCGCATAAGCCAATGAGCCATACATAACGCCAGAGACGGCTAAGGTAGCAAGAAGTGCTTTTTTTATTACCATTATTAATTACCTTCGATGTGATTTACCGATAAAAGTATAGATAAGTTATGGAATACATCGGTAAAAAGTTCTACTAATGTGATTAGTATTGAATTATTGATATTTTGCCTTGATCATTTACTTATCATTGTATTTCACTGAAAAAACTAAAATGAACTTTGACTAAAACTCGATATCTAATTGATCTATTTTAATATTTATTTTTGGCATACACCAATAACCTCTATTATTTTGTCAATCAGCAATAAATTTTGTTGTAATTTAATTAGTTAGCAAAAGGATAAATCAACGTCATGACATTGATGTTTTTCTCTATATGAAATATTTTCATGATGTCTTCTGATTCAGAAAAGCGTCAAACTGCTTTTCCCAGATATTTAATTAAAAGGAGCCATTGCATCAGTGTAGATAAAATCGCCACTACTTTTGATTGGCAGCTTCTAACGTAAATACGAATTCACTTAACGATTTCAATTAATTACAGGAAATGACAATGAAATTAGAAACTCTATCCATTCATGCGGGTTATTCGCCAGATCCTGCCACCAAAGCAGTTGCCGTTCCCATCTACCAGACAACGTCTTACGCCTTCGATGATACCCAGCATGGGGCTGATCTATTTGATTTAAAAGTTGAAGGTAACATTTACTCCCGCATGATGAACCCAACCAATGATGTGTTGGAAAAACGCATTGCGGCCTTGGAAGGTGGCATTGGTGCGCTGTCTGTTGCTTCAGGTATGGCAGCCGTCACCTATGCTATCCAAGCCATTGCCCAAGCGGGAGATAACATCATTTCTGTGGCAAAACTGTATGGTGGAACCTATAACGTGATGGCGCACACTTTCCCAAGCATAGGGATTGAGACCCGTTTCGTTGATCACAACGATATCGCAGCCATCGAAGCATTGATTGATGAGAAAACCAAAGCAGTATATTGCGAATCCATCACAAACCCCGGTGGCCATATCATTGATATCCAAGCAATGGCAGATGTTGCCCATAAATATGGTATCCCGCTGATTGTCGATAATACCGTCGCAACTCCCTACTTATGCCGTCCGTTTGAACATGGTGCAGATATCGTTATCCATTCTCTGACCAAATATATCGGCGGTCATGGCACCACCATTGGCGGTATTATCGTCGATTCAGGCAAATTCCCGTGGGCAGAACATCAAGATCGTTTTGCTATTCTCAGCACACCGGATGCGTCGTATCACGGAATTATTTATACCGAACATTTTGGTGCAGCCGCCTATATCGCCCGCTGCCGTGTTGGGCCACTGCGCAGTACTGGTGCCACACTTTCGGCATTCAGTGCGTTCCTGATCCTGCAAGGGCTTGAAACATTAGCGCTTCGCATGGAACGCCATACTGAAAATACCTTGAAAGTCGCACAATACTTGAATGAGCATCCTCAAGTATCTTGGGTTAAATACGCCGGATTGCCTGAACACCCAGAGCATGAACTGGCGGTACGTTACATGGGGGGGAAACCTTCGTCTGTGCTGTCATTCGGTATCAAAGGAGAAGAAGAAGCTGGCACACGTTTCATTGATGCACTGGAACTGATCGTGCGTCTGGTCAACATCGGCGATGCCAAATCTCTGGCCTGCCATCCGGCATCAACCACACACCGCCAGTTAAACGATGCAGAAATGGTAAAAGCAGGGGTATCACGAGATTTGATTCGTCTTTCCATTGGAATAGAGCACAGCGATGATATTATTGCCGATCTTTCACAGGCGTTAGATGCCGCAAAATAGTCATTAATTTATTATTCAAAGAAATAATAAAACACCGGTATCAACAGATATTGATACCGGTGAAATTATGAAAAATATAAAATCAGATTTTACCGATATTAGATAAAAAGTTAGAATACCGTTCCATATCAATATTTCCACCGCTAAGAATAATCCCGATTCGTTGCCCTTTTAACTCTTCTCGCATTTTTCTTGCAGCAGAGAACCCTAAACACCCTGTAGGTTCAACAACTGTTTTCATTCGTTCTGCTAAAAAGTACATAGCATCAATCAATTCATCATCTGAAGTAACTAGAATATCTTCAACCAGATGACGAATAATAGGAAAAGTGTATTTTCCTAGATGCTGTGTTTGTGCTCCATCCGCAATGGTTTTTGGTGTTGCAATATGAACAATTTCACCTTTTTTAAAAGATTGCTGACCATCATTACCTGCTACAGGCTCTACTCCAAAAATCCGACATTTTGGAGAAAAATGAACAGCAGAAAGTGCAGAACCTGATAATAATCCTCCACCACCAAGAGGAATGAACAAGGCATCTAATTCTCCCACTTCTTCAAACAATTCTTTAGTTGATGTTCCTTGACCAGCAATGATGTGTGGATGATCGTAAGGTGGAATAAACGTTAAACCGTACTGATTCGCTAAATTACGAGTTATTTCCTCACAATCTTCAGTATATCTATCATAAATTACTACTTTACCACCATAACCTTTTGTCGCTGCAATTTTGGCCTTCGGAGCATCCTGTGGCATAACAATAGTAGCAGGAATATTGAGTAAATTAGCAGCCAAAGAAATAGCTTGAGCATGATTTCCAGACGAAAAAGTAACGACTCCCGCTTTTTTCTGTTCATCACTAAATTGATATAGTGCATTCATAGCTCCACGAAATTTGAATGCTCCCATTCTTTGGTAATTTTCACACTTAAAATAGACTTCAGCATTGAAGAGTTGGTTAACAGTCCTTGACGTAAAAACAGGGGTTTTATTGATATATTTTTTTATTCGGGAATGCGCTTCTACCACATCATGATAATCTGGAATGAAATTCATTTTTTAAGCTCCTGAACTGAGAAAAATACTTTATATTTTTAGCATGCTGGACTTATTACTATAATTAATTTTATATTTTTTATAAAGACTCAGTAAAATTTCATCATTTTGTTAATTTACCCTATCTCTGTTATATACCCATTAATAGCTATTTTTAGTGATTTTTCATTATCAATCATTAACACATAAAGCAAAGTAATCCACAGATCAATTATCTCCTATATTTCATGGTAGAGCCCGTAGTAAATATTTATAGTTCAATAATATATTATTTACTATTAGAAATAACTCCCACAAAATCTTATTAAGATCATCTCTATACGGCAAAAAGTCCACAACAAATTTAATTCATAATACTGATTATTAAATTATACTATATTAACAATATAAAATAATTCATCTCTTTATTAACACATAAGAAACATTTGTTCGTTTTACTTATCCATTGTATTTTAATTACGAACAATTAAAGCGGTAACTGTGGCTCAGACACGCTCAACAACACATAGGCAGGCGACAATGCTACATCGTTTCTTTGAAACTGCTAAAAACCAACAACCGGATTGCCTCTCATAACCTGCTTGGTCAACCTTTTATACCGCTCAACACATCCATGAGAGAAAATGTTTTAATGACTCAAATTCAATGCTATCTCAACAATACATACTGTTTCCTCTCCACTGGAGAAGTCATCGCCAATGGTTCTGATGAATGGGGACAGTGGATTGCTCTAAACAACAACATATTTCATCCACAAGGCGGGGGGCAACCCGCTGATATTGGCTGGGTAAATAACATCCCCGTGAAGGTTAGAAAGCAGGCTACAGGGCAGGTAGTCGTGTATCCGGAATCCGCACTTCATGCCCCACCAGGTGCACAATTGAACTCAAAACTATCAGAAGAGGCTCGTATATGTCATGCAGCGCTACACACTGCTGGTCACCTGCTGAACTGGGAAATGCGTCAATATGGCTGGATGGCAATCAAAGGCCACCACTTTCCCGGAGAATCACGCGTTGAGTTCTCTCCTATGGGCTCCAGTGCCATACCCTCCGATCAACTATCTTTACAAAATATCGAAACAACTATCAACACTAGACTGCGTGATGGCGGGCAAGTAACAACTTGGTATGAAGCGGATACCCGGCTGTGTTTAATTGAAGGTACTGAACCCATGCCCTGTGCAGGCACACATGTTGATAATCTGAATAAAATCAATGAATTTACTATTAAGTCGGTCAAGTTCAAAAAGGAAACTCTACGTATCAGCTACGACGCCAGCCATATTATTTTAAGGACTGACAATGTCTCATGATGCATTACCCTTATCCCGTAGGCGTCTCTATCTGCTGGATCTGGGACTACTGGCTGTTGCCCTTTCTTGGGGCGCCAGCTATTCGCTGATGCAATTGATCATTCAAGCCGGAGTGACTATACCGTTATTTTTGATGCTGCGCTTTGCTCTGGCCGTACCTTTTATGTTTTTTGGCACTCGAATACGCCTGCATAACATCAAACCCGGAGAAATTATTAATGGCCTGATATTCGGCTGCCTGCTGTACGCCATCCTGACGTTTGAAACCTTGGGAGTAAAGTACACTACAGCGTCTAATGCTGGGTTCCTTATTGCCTTGTCTGTCGTCATCGTCCCCTTTTTTGAACGTATATTGGGCAAACGTAAGCAAAGTAAGTTTATTTACTTTACCTGTTTTATTTCTTTAGTCGGCGGTGGGATATTAAGTTTTTCCAATACAGACAACTTTGGCTTTAATAACGGTGACTGGTTGATCCTGCTTGCAGCGCTGATTCGCGGTTTCCAAATCTTTATGTTTGGTAAGCAGACATCCGGTAAATCCTACTCATTAGTTAATATCACCCTGATTGAACTGGTGACAGTCTCCGTACTTGGATTAGCCTTTGTTTTAATGACTGATTCAGCATCATTGCTCCTCATTCCAACCATCACATTCAATGTTTGGGGATATATTCTGTTTCTGAGTTTGCTCGCAACTGCTTTTGCTTTTCTGATGCAGCTTTATGCAGCAAACATCACCAGCCCTACTCGGGTTGGCCTGATCTTGTCATTGGAGCCCGGGTTTGCAGCCCTGTTTGCTGTCACAATTATGGGAGAAACTATCGGTATTTTGCAGGGCTTCGGCGGAGCCATTATTGTCTGTGCCGCTCTGCTAGGACGTATCGTGGAAGGAAAACGCTATGAGTAATCAACCTTCTCATATAGATAGTGAGCAGAGATAATTATGTTGACATGATGGGGGCAATCTTTCCCCCATCATTATTAACTTTGAATTGAATAAGACATGACTACTGTTGCACTAACGGCAACATCAATACATATATAGGAATGTATGACATCACCAGAGAATGCATAAAAGTCACCGGGATTTAATATCACACTTTCATCGTTTGAAAGTCGTAACATTAATACACCATCATGAATCATAATGTGTTCATGAGTCCCTACTGTATGAGCGGGACTACTAATAATAACCCCTGGATTCATTTGTAAATGCCATATTTCAGCAACACTCCCCAAGCCGATACGAAACTTCATCACTTGGGAATATGTATCCTTCATTGGAATCTTTTTTTCCAGATAGGGGTAGCGCTCATTATTGCTGCCAAATAAATCTCCCAGCGGAAGACGTAGCGCAATTGCAATAGCATCTAACGTATCAATTCGAGGATTAGAGTTGCCCGACTCCAATTGAGATAGTGCGGCCTTGGATACACCAGACAACTTAGAGTGTATCCCAATAGGAGATATTTGATATTATAGTCAGCCTGTTTTTTTACATTTAGGGGATTTTTTCATGAATAAGAAATCAATAGCCCAATGGTTCATTTCTGATGAACTCTGGCAGAAAATTGAACCCTTACTCCCTCCACATAAAACCCATCACCCTTTGGGCTGCCATCGCCGCCGTGTCGATAATCGGGCCGCTATGAATGCTATCTTTTTTGTGTTACGAACCGGATGCCAGTGGAATGCCCTCAATGCCACAGGGATTTGTTCTTCAAGCAGTGCTCACCGCCGTTTTCAGGAATGGGTGGCGGGAGGCGTCTTTGAGCGACTCTGGCAAAATGGCTTACTCGCCAGTGAAAAAATAGGGGCTATCGACTGGGGCAAATTGGCACTGGATGGCTGTTTGACTAAAGCGCCCCTGGCCGGCTCAAAAAAACAGGCCGCAACCCAACAGACCGGGGAAAACAAGGCGTAAAGCGAAGTTTGCTCACGGATGGACAGGGCTTGCCATTAGCGATTGCCGTTGCGCCCGCTAATATTCATGATATCAGACTTGTTATAGCCACCCTGGACGGTTTACAGACAGGACGCCGGGGTTATGGAACCAAACTCCATCGGGATAAAGCTTATGAGGCGGAATGGCTGGAAAAAGAATTAAAAACCCGTGGATACGTCCCCTGCATACAATCAAGAAAAGAAGAACAAGATGCGCTGGCCGAACAAGAGGATTTTAAAGTGAACCGTTGGGTTGTTGAAAGGACACACAGTTGGCTTAATCGTTTTCGTCGGATTCTGGTCCGTTGGGAAAAACGGGTTGAAAATTATGAAGCCATGCTTCATTTGGCTTGTAGTTTAATTGTCTGGAATATAATCCTATTGGGATAGGCTCTTAGACAGTTCGTTTAAAGAAATATTTCTAGCTAAACGCAATCGTTTTACCTTGTTACCAATATCTATACAATTTTTCTTAACTCTATCTTGTTGTTGAGTATTATTCATAACCAAATCAATTTTTTATTAAGAATAAATAAAGACTAACAGAAATAGATGAAAACATCTTCAAAAATAAATAATTAACACACTCAAAGTTTTTTTATATTTGCTGTTTTTATTATCCCAACACCTGCATTTCTCAATCACCAAAATTATTCTTTTTACATATTAAGAATACAGTTTTTTATTTCAAAAATTATTTTATTAAAAAATGAAACACCAATGACAATAAAACGACAAAATAACCAAAAAAACAGATAAATTATAAACAAATAAACCTATTATTCATATTATGCAAAGGCCGGTAAAAACCAGCCTTTGCATTTTCAATCAGATATCAAGCTTTGAACGTGATCCACGGCCTGACCCTTGCAACGGGCTGAATTAATCCAGCCTGTTCTTGAATCTCAATTACCGGCGTAATTGGCTTATAAGCCTCAGGCGCTTCTTCACGCAGGCGATCACTTTTCAAAGTGATGCACTGCCACGGCAATCGACTATTTTTTTGTAGATCAGGCACTTTATTCCGCATTGCCTGACGGCGTATCGAACGCCCGGCTCCGTGTGAACACGACCACAGCCAGTCTTCATTGCCTTTCCCCAATACAAGGTAAGAATAATCCCCCATTGAGCCGGGAATTAACGCCAATTCCCCAGCTCGTGCAGGTGTGGCACCTTTGCGATGGAGGTTCATACCCTGCTCAGGAAAGATAATATTATGCGAGAGATCCACAATCAGCTTACTTTTATCCTGCCCAAAAATCTGTTTCCAAGCCGCGCGCACCAGTTCCGTCAAAACAATGCGATTCGCCCACGCATAACGCGCCGCACAGCCCATCGCCAGAAAATATTCCTGAGCGTGTTCATCTGTCAGACCAAACAGGCCAGAAGATGGATATTTTGCCGTAACCGGCCATAAAGCTCTCGCTTTATCCACCCAACGCTGACCGATGTAAAAGCCCACATCCCGTGAACCAGTGTGGATCATCATCAATACCTCACCTTCATGCAGACCTGCCGCGTATGCCGCGTGCCTGTCCAGAATAGTATCGACGATTTGCAGTTCAACAAAGTGGTTGCCTGAACCCACTGTACCCAAGCTGGCTGGACGGATAATTTCACGGTGCTCGAAAAAGGCTTCAGGTGCGTATCGGCTATGCGCCTGTACTGCCTGAGTACTCAGTATCGCGTTTAATTCAGTATGCATGCGCTTGAAATCGGCCTGTTGCCAGACCCCCTGTTGGGGCAATTCCTGTAACCATGCCGCCAGCCCTTCGTCAAACAAGGCACTGAATGAGGTTGGAGTGACGGGTACATCACGTTGATCCATCAATAGGGTATTTTTTAGCTGCTGAATCAAGGCTTCTTTTTGGCTATTCGCTTCTGCATAGCTCAAACCCGTTGTCAGCAGGCGCATACCGCAGTTGATGTCTGTCCCAATAGCAGCAGGGATCACCAGATCCTCTGTCGTTGCCACAATACAGCCCACTGGCGCCACCGCTCCCGGATGAAAATCCGGTGTCGCTCTGGTACGACACACTTTCGCGTCGCTACCGGGTACGTGAACGGAAGCAAGGTCAAGTAATTGCTGTACGGCCTTTTCTTCCAACGGCAAGGATTCAGGCAGTAGAACTTCAGCTTCAATCTGCTCTTTATTGAAACGATAGATATTATTTTCGTACTGGGTTTCGATTCCCTGACGGGATAAACGTTTTTGTAAACGAGTAAACGTAGACATGTTGGCTACCTAGAAAAACAAAAAATTGCTTCTTCCGTTTTCATGGGGAAGAAGTGTTGTTTTTCCTGCAGCAGCTCAATTCAGGAAGATTTTAGCGGCGTTACTCTATCCATGAATTCTGAGATTGTAAAGGCCTTTCTGATACCGACAAAAAATCACCGTAACCCCCCCAAATTATGTATTTCGTTTAATAAGGTAAATTACCACCAGAATGACTCTAGCAGACAGATTCACATTTTATTTAATGGTTGAATCGTATGTGTTGATTAAGCAGAAACAGGCTCAGAATTAATGGGTGTTTTTTAATATCTTGAATTAACGAGATTAGATCGCTTAAAATTCAAATAAATTTAATGAATAATGTTAACATTATTTTATTATTAGTGTTAAATACAATTCGGGATTAAAATAGGTAGGGAAAATGAAAAGGTTTTTTTTAGTGTTTGTACTTACGTTATTTTTGTCAGGTTGTGGTGATGCTGACGAAGGTTATTATCTTATCAAAAATATTGACGTCATTTTTGATGAAGACGAAGGGCTTGAGGATTTCAAGGAATTAATTGCAAAGAAAATCAAAGGAGAAAAAGATTATATGTATTTTTTTCTGACTCCTGATGAGGCCAGCTACTTTACCGGTGTTAAACCAGAAAAAACAGCGATCAAGGATAACAGGCTTGAGATTGGCCATGACATGCTTACTCTGAAAAACACGTTTTCAGGTGTCAAACTAGTTGGTGATAAAAAGAGAATCTGTGGTTTTTACAATTGTATAATTACCTTTGAATTAGATAAAGTTAAACAAAATGATAAAAGACTTCTTGATATACAAAATAAATTCAAAGAGTCAGAAATTAAAAAACAAAAATTATATGCTGCACAGAAAGAAAAACTGGCTGAACTTGTTTTTAAGGATTTCTTTGGTCAGTTAACCTATTTAGACGATTTTAGTATTAAACTCGAGCCGATAGAATCAGGCTCTTTAAATGAAATTAATTCTGGTATATATTTTCGTAACATGGGTGGATTACGTATTGATTTGGAGAGTGAAGATAATACAATTTATAATTTCAAAAATCAAAACAGTCAACTTATTGGTGAATTATTTATTATTAAATCCCTCAAAGATAAATTCGATTATTCATCATGGTTAGAGATACAAGATGAAATATTATATCAAGATAAACAGGGCGCTATTTACTACAATATGCACGGTGAACTGGAAGCAGTTTATTATCAATACGATGAAAAATCCCAACATTATTTTATCGGTCTTGCTAACGCACCTAAATTAGAAACCATAAAAAAATCCTATATTATGCTACGTACTATGGATGAGCAGTACCGAGGAGAAATCGCCAATATACAGGATGTTTCTCTATCTCAAACTGACTTTGAAAACAAATACGGAATAAAAATATCCGATAGTTTTGACAGTCAAGAAATCCATAAGGTTCTTATCAAAAAAATGAATGATAAGTTGGCTGAAACTAAAGATTTTTCCAAAGATAAAGATTGGTTCAATTCCATATTGGTAAGGTTTCCATCAGAATCATTTAGCTCCAAAATTTATTTTTATTTTCATCCAAAACCTATGAAAAAAGTTATTTCTGAATTTAAGAATAAATACCCTAGAGGAAAATGGATTGAGAATGTTTTTGTTTACAATATTTCTCCATCTTCCGAAAGCGGCTATAGTTATTTTATTAACCATAATGGTATGGTTTATGAGATATTTGTGGCCACTGATATTCATAGCACCGTCGAACGAATGGCTTTCCTCAGCGTATTACGTCATTTAGATCCTACTAAGCTGCAAGGGTACTCACCTTCAAAGCTGCGACCTTAAGGCAAACTGATAGTATTATCATCTGGTCTTAATACCGGAACAAGATGATGACGCATGGGTATTGATAAAACCTTATTTGCCTCCTGCCCATTCAGAGCGGGCAGGACGTCTACATGTTGAACACCTTGCCCTCTCCCCGTTTTGCGAGCATGATCGCAATACCTTTACCCGTTAGTCAGAAAGCCCACATGCTTACGATCAAGAAACTGCAAACCGCTATCTCAAGCCTTTCGGTATGGCGCAAGGGGGGATCAACGTGCGCCACATAAGCCATTATTACTGCTGTATGTACTTTCTCAATACCAAAAAAAGCATGGGCGACTGTTTAACTACGGGGAAGAAATCCACCAGCCATTACTGGAGTTACTCAACAATTTTGGGCCAAAGCGCAAAAACCATTATCCAACCATGCCATTCTGGCGGTTACGCGGCGATGGGTTCTGGGAGTTGCAGAATACCGAACGCTGCACACCCCAAAAAGGCAATAAAGAACCACCAAAGCGCGAGTTGATTGAATATGGCGTGATAGGAGGATTCGATATGGGTTCAATTGGTCTTGACGATAGTATGAAGTTAATCGTTTCAAAAGGTATTAATGGCGGCCAGATGGTGGAGCAGCTTTTCTGGAATTTTGCCGATCAGCCAATCTTGCTCCCTCAGCAAAAAGAATATTACCCGCTGGAAGAGTTCGTCATTTGGCATCGCAGCCAAGTCTTTAAGCAACAATCCGCACAGATTAAAAAGGGGAGCCACCCGCTCCTCTGCTATTCAGACTGTTGCAGGTTATTGACCCGCTTTCAGTTTCTGGAAATAGTTTTCGTACAGGATATTGGCGTTGCCAACATCGCTCTGCCATTCCCCTTTCTGGATAATGGCTTCATCAGGATACAGTGACGGGTCTCCCGTGATTTCTGCCGGCAGTAATTTTTTCGCTGCCAGATTCGGCGTCGGATAACCGATTTTTTGTGCAACCTGTGCCGCGATCTCTGGACGTAACAGGAAGTTAATCAGCTTCATCGCCCCATCAACATTCTTGGCATTGGCAGGGATCGCCAGACTATCCATCCAGAAAATTCCGCCTTCCTTCGGCCAGATAATATCAACCGGTGTTCCCGACTGGCGTGCTACATAGGCAGAGCCTGTCCACACCATACCTAAATCAACTTCACCTTCCATAAATGGATTGGCTGGGTTATCAGAGTTGAATGCCAGTACGTTTGGCATCAGTTTTTGCAGTTCCTGATAAGCCGCTTCAATCTCTTTCGGATTGGTCGTATTGCCGGAATAGCCCAGCTTCAGCAATGCCATCTGGAAGACTTCACGAGCATCATCAGTCAGCACCAGACCGCTTTGATACTGAGGCTTCCAAAAATCGGCCCAAGAGCTGATGGTTTTTGGATCGATATTATCGCTGTTGACACCAATGACCGTCGCTCCCCAAATATAGGGGATAGAATATTCGTTATTCTGGTCAAAAGACTTATGCAGCAGATTCGGATCAAGATTTTTGAAATTGCTGAGTTTGCTCGTATCAATCTTTTGCAGCATCCCCTCTTTACTCATTTTTGAGACAAAGTAAGTGGATGGCACAACTAAATCATAAGCGCCGTCTTTATAGGTTTTCAGCTTGGTATACATGCTCTCATTGGATTCATAGGTGGAGTAAATCACCTTAATCCCAGTTTCGTTGGTGAACTGGTTGAGCAAACCAGGCGGAACGTATTCAGTCCAGTTGTAGAAATACAGCGTTTTGCCATCATCAGCGGCAGCGGCATTCACCGAACCAATGCTAAATGCCATCATCCCAGCGGCTAGCAGATAGAACCACTTTTTCATGCAGTGTTTCCCTCACAGTTGGTGCGTTAGTCATGTATAGGCCCAGAGTGAACCTATCCTTTGAAAAGCGGCTATTATAGAAGCGACATTTCATGGGGTAAAGCCAATTATCCCGTGTTTTATTGGCGTTTTGGCAAGAAATTCTGATTTTTCAGGGTAAAAAGCGATGTTACAAATAAAGTGAAGACGTGGCCAGCTTGTGACCACGCCCAAATCAACGTTAAGCTTTGCCAGTACGATCACGCATAATAAACTGGCTGAACAGCACCAATATCAGTGACATTACCAGCAAAATAGTCGCTAATGCGTTAACTTCCGGCGAAACGCCCACTTTTACCATTGAATAAATCTTAAGGGGCAGGATTTCATAGCTTGGCCCCGTCACGAATGAGGAAACAACCACATCATCCATCGACAGGGTAAAACTGAGCAGCCAACCTGCCATCACTGCCGGCATCGCCAGTGGCAGGATAATTTTACGCAGAATGGTCAACTCACCCGCCCCTAAATCCCGCGCCGCTTCCAGCATTTTGACGTCAAAATCTTTCAGACGAGAATAAACCGTCACAACCACAAATGGCAGACAGAACGTGATATGCGAAAACAGCAGTGACCAGAATCCCAGTGAAACGCCCAGCAGCATAAACAGCACCAGCAATGAAATCGCCATGACAATATCCGGCGACATCATCACCACGAACAACATACCGCTCACGAACTTTTTGCCACGGAACGAATAACGGTACAAGGCAACCGCCGTCAGTGAACCAATCAGAGTGGCAAATGTGGCGGAAGTGACCGCCATCGTCAGGGAGTGTCCCGCCGCTTGAAGCAAGCTGTCATTGTTGAACAGCAGGTTATACCATTCAGTGGTAAAACCCTGCCAGCTAATACCGAACCGTGACTGGTTAAACGAACTGACGATCAGGATCACGATCGGGATATACAAATAAGCATAAACGAGGGTCATGAAACCACCACGCAACAGGCGTCCGATCATTCCAGTTCCACCTTCTTGTTCAGCAGTTTAGCCGCACGATAGTAAACCAGCAGCATCAGCCCCATCACCAGCGTCAGGCATATGCTGGTTGCCGCCCCAAACGGCCAGTCGCGAATATTAAGGAACTGGCTTTTTATCACGTTACCGATCAGCAGGTTTTTCGCCCCGCCCATCAGGTCAGCCACGTAGAACAGCCCCATTGCCGGCAACAGTACCAGCAGGCAACCCGCAATAATACCCGGCATCGTTAAAGGGATAATGATGCGGATAAACGTCTGCAATTTTCCCGCCCCCAGATCACGCGCGGCTTCCAGACAGGGTTTATCCAATTTCTCAATACTGGAATAGAGTGGCATTACCATAAACGGCAGCAGGATATAAACCAGCCCCAGCACAACGGCTTCGGAGGTATACATAATGCGCAGCGGTTTATCGACTATTCCCAGCCACAGCAGGAAATCATTAAGATAACCACGAGTGCTGAGGAACATCTTCAAACCATAAATGCGGATTAAAGAGTTCGTCCAAAACGGGACGATCAACAAGAACAGCATCAGCGGACGCAGCTTCTCCGGCATCCGAGCCAAGAAAAAGGCGAACGGGTAGCCGATCACCAGACAGCATAACGTCGCGACGATAGCCATATTCAGCGAGTGTAGCAAGACTTCGGCATACAGCGGATCGAACAGGCGGGAATAGTTGTCCAGCGAAAATACCATCTGTACCAGATTGGCGTCATCGCGGGTCAGAAAGCTGGTTCCGATGATCATCAGGTTCGGCATAAAGACGAACAGCATCAGCCAAGACACCATGCCCGTGATGACGATATTCTGGAATAATTTACGCGTCTTCTTCATCGACCAGCACAACCTCCCAGCTTTCTACCCAAGTGACCGCGATCTTCTGGTTCAGGGAGTGGTCAACATCGGGGTCGTCTTCGTTAAAGAATTCGCTCACCATGACCATTTTGCCATTTTCCATTTCGACCACCGAATCCAGCGTCATGCCCTTGTAGTTACGTTCACGCACATAACCAACCAGACCCGACACCTGCTCGCCATGATTGATCTCTTCGACCCGAAGATCTTCTGGGCGCAGCAACACTTTCAGTATTTGTCCGGCGGTGACGGGCAACGAAGTGAAAATATCACATTCGTGGCCTTCGACGTCAGCGCGTATCCGCTGCTCATCAATGCGATGCTGCACCTTGGCATCAAAGATATTGATTTCGCCGATAAAGCGGGCAACGAACAGATTTTTCGGCTCCTCGTAGATCTCACGCGGCGTGCCATCCTGTTCGATGTACCCATCACGCATGACCACGATCCGGTCTGACATCACCAGCGCTTCTTCCTGATCATGGGTCACGAAGATAAAAGTGATGCCGAGCTTGCGCTGAAGTGCTTTCAACTCATTTTGCATCTGCTTACGCAGCTTATAGTCGAGTGCCGACAGCGATTCATCCAGCAGCAAGACTTTCGGCTTGTTCACAACCGCACGGGCAATCGCCACGCGCTGCTGCTGACCGCCAGAAAGCTGAGCCGGACGCCGCTGGGCAAACTCTTCAAGCTGCACCATGCGCAACGCTTCTTCAACACGCGGGGCAATCTCCTTTGCCGGTGTTTTCTGCATGCGCAATCCAAAAGCGACGTTTTCAAATACGGTCATATGGGGGAACAGCGCGTAACTTTGGAACACCGTATTAACGTGACGGTGCTCGGCGGGAATATCAGTAATATCCTGCCCTTCCAATAAAATTTTGCCGCTATCCGCATCTTCCAGCCCGGCAATCAGACGGAGTACAGTGGTCTTGCCGCAACCGGATGGCCCAAGAATGGTCAGGAACTCGCCATCATTGATAATCAGATCGAGCTGTGAAATAACTTGTTTGCCGTCGAAACCCTTACTCAGGGTGTTTAGTTCAACGAGTGGTGTCAGAGAGGTATTCTCAGTCATTTATGCTATCATCTATCCCTTGGAATAATGCAGATAGAACCGCCACGGGAAAAGACTGTGTCAGCCAGCAGGAAAAATCGTTTCTCCGCTGAAGCTCAAACCAGTAGCGCCGGTTGAAATTACGAAGCGCGCATAATAAACGCAGTAAGCTGAAATTGAAAGCCGAAACAATAACAATATGTCATTTTTTGTTATCATTTCATAAATGATAACATCGCACTCCATGTTGTACCCAGTCTACACGCCTGGAAATAATTTCCTATCGGGCATTTTACAATCACTTTTAATTTTCTTTACTTTCAATAAGATCCTTCAGACACGAAAACCCGCTCTTCCCTCCATTAAAACTCACTTGAAAACACCGTTTATGCTACTCTGCCACACTTCCGGCGTTATACAGGCCCTGCTATCTTTTCTTTCCCCCTCGACAAAAACGCGCCATCCGATTCTTTTTTGAAATTAATAAAATTTAAATAAGTAAGATCGCTATCACCCTCTAGGAAAATAATCCGGATCCCCTACTTTACACCCTAACTTTTTGGCGATACGTGCGCATTGTTGTCGATAATCAGCATTGACTATCTGCACAAATAAAAACAATTAAATAACCCTATTCAGGTAATCAGGATCGCATCATCTCCTCACCTCCAAAAGGTGAGTTCATTTGAACATTGATGCGATATTAAGAGAATGAATAGAGATTATTTTAGAGCGTGAAATACCGTCCTCAACCTATCTTGGTAACGGCATTGCCATTCCACATGGGACAACAGCAACTCGTTGGAGTATTGATGACCATCGCCACCAACACGGCCCTTCCTTTGTCACAGACGTGAACAACGCAGAGCTGGTGATTATCATCGGCAATTCTGCGCCTGATAACGCGGTGCAGCACAACACAATGAACATCGTGGCGCTCACCAGCACTTAATGACCGGCGTTTCCTACATACTGCCGATGGTCGTCGCGGGGGGTGTGCATCTCCCTGTCATTTGTCTTCGGCATAGAAGAATTTAAAGAATCCGGCACACTGGCCGCAGCCCTGATGCAAATCGGCGCCAGCTCCGCACTTTCGCTAATGGTGCCAGTGCTCTCCGGTTACCCCTCTCTGTCAGCATAGTTGTCACCCCCACTAACAACGCTGATAGAGAGGGGGGTTGCTGCAAGAGCTGAGTACTGTTGATTTACTTGTAATTGATGAGATAGGCATGCAGATAGAGTCACGCTATGAAAAAGTGACTATCAATCAGATAGTAGATCGTCGTTCATCATCAAAGCGTCCCACTGGTATGTTGTCAAATCTTGACATGAATGGTATGAATACTCTACTTGGTGAAAGGGTAATGGATCGTATGCGTCTTGGTGATAGCCTATGGGTTATATTTAATTGGGGCAGTTATCGTAGTCGTATTAAAGGAAATGAATACTGAGTGAATATCCGCTTTGATTAGAGCTAATGCCGATACGTTATTTATATAAATGACTAAAATAACCCCTGATTACAGGGGCTTACAATTTATTTATCACTTTCAGTTTCATCTTTGATGACTGGTTCTGTCAATTTTGGTACATTGTTGTATAAATCATCTGGATTAATATTAGTAATATGCTCGATAATCCTTTCAGAGGATAGAACTGGCTGTTTTTTGCCTCTAGGGTACGCTTTTCCTAGAAATTTATCGCTTTCAACCCAGTCAATATTTTTATTAATACTGCTAATTAAAGTATTGCAGGTGTGTCTATTGCTTTGTGTATATTTAATGGCATGTTGTCCTGCGGAATACCTAACAGATGAACTTGCTATATAAGAGAGATCTTTTGCACTCAAACACGTAGTCGAGAGTCTTTCAATAGTTTTTTCATTGAGCATGAACTCATTTGACCAACTATCTCTTATATTTCCTAAATAATACTCCATTGCGTCATGAAAATATCCAGTAGAAATTTCCTTCCACATTTCAAAGGACGCATCAAATTTATCTTTTCTTCTATCTATCTCCTCTAGGAATATCTTAATGGAGATCTTTCTATTATCAATAATCCCTATAACATTTAAATGGAACTTAAAATTATTAACAATATGGTCAAAATCATTGAGTAATTTGTTTTCAATGTTATCAAAATCCTGTTGAGTTAGAGTTATTATTCCTTTGACAGCTAGCGACTTAAACATCTCAGTTGTCAATATTTTTGATGGAAAAATGTAACTACCTGATCGATAGAGTTCTTTAAAACCCCAATCATCACCACAACCATCAAGAAATGAACAAATTGATATAAGATCAAGCGTTTCAATTTCGTTAATGTTTTTTATTTTAATATTCTTCGGATTTAATGGGTGTTTTTTTCTTGCATTTTGTTTTTTATCTATTTCTGTGACGATCGATATAATTCTATTCTTTTTATCATCATCATCGATATAATCCAGCCAGTGTTCTGCTTCACTGATATCTCCAATTTTTGTTGCAGTTAAAGCTGTGTTATATGCCAAAGATTGAGTATACACACTATTTTCTAATGAAATGTTATCCGCATCAAAGAAAGTATTTGCTATATCTATAGCATAACGGGGGTTTATATCTGTATTAAAATATGACATAAAGAAAAGCACACTTTGACTAGATTTTTCTTTTGCAACTGCATAGATAAGTTTCGTCATCTTTTCAAGAATAGCTAGCCCTGAAGAGGTGTTGACTAAGAATCTATGTGTTGCTTCATAGAAATTAAGCAAGATATCAATAGATAAAGTATCAACGGCAGGGAATGGCGGTATCTCACCATATTTTGGAGAACGTCCCAGAAAACAATTAAAGTAAGAATTTATCTGCTGCTTAGTGCCTGAGAGGATAAAAGTAATAATAGTTCTAATATATGGATGTAAAATAGATGTTGATTTATTTATCCCGAGAAGGAATTGTGTTTTATCTGTAAGATTCATATCATCTATTTTATTCAAGAGTTCACTTATAAGAATAGGTTTTTTTTCTATGAAGAATAGTAAATGAAGCACCGACTGCCTTTCAGTTATATACTCTCTATTCTCTCTTGCTAAAATCGCTTTACTTATATAATAGTCAGGATGTTCTGTTATCTCATTTTCATCCAGAAATTCTATAATACTATTGCACACCGATAAAATATCTCCATTTATTTCAAATGGATAAATGGATTCTTTTTTTTTGTATTTTTCCTTTTTTTGTTTCTCATCGACTAAGCCTCTGTTTTATGTTGATCTATGATTACATTAATCATAGGTTATTCATTTGTGTTTTTTATTTGTTTTCTGTAAATTAGACAAAACTTTATTATAGTATTGTGATTTTACTCACAAATAATGGACACCAAACTAAGCAAAATTCTATTTCTCAAATGATTCTCGACTGAGACCACTGTTAGCGTTGTGATAACACCGACGATTATAATCCCCTTCTATATAGTCAAAAACTGTCTGACACATAACCATTCGTATCGCGAAGCTTTCACCATGTATAAATTCAACTTCTAACGAATGGAAAAAACTTTCTGCACGGACGTGTATTATCATATCAGCAGGCTTTAGCACTCATACTGCAATGCAAGTCATACCTTTTATCAATAATGCCTAATAATCCTCCGACCAGTATTGATTTCCTCTGCCAGCGTACACAATCACATACTTTGGCGTTTATGTAGCCAAAGCACATAATTAGTGCATCACAGGCCAGTTGTACCTTCATTCAAGAAGACATGCCTCACTCAATAACCACCCTATCGATAACCACGGCCAGAACAACCAGCCTTCACTTGTGCTCAGCTAGGTGATATTACCGCCCTATTTCTAGTTTAGCACTGTGACATGGAAATCCTGTTGCATTTGCTGATACTGTTTTGTCAAGCGAATCACCCTTATGAATGATTTGACTCACTTAGCATCGTGTCTACTAATAGTCGATAAAATCGTCATTCTAGAACAGCCTCTTAGTCATGAAGAAGTCATTGAAACAGCGGAAAAAGTAAAAGCGACGTTTCTTAAACTGGTAGTAGAAACCATTTCTCGCTTCTGACTTTTCAGCCAAAATAGATTTCAAGTTACAACCAACAAAACAGCAACTTGAAAGATGAGGCGTATCGTAAAATCCTACATAGCCACTGCATCAAACGTGATAGTGGCGACAAATTCCACCCCCATCTTATACTAAATCCTGAGGTGACGCGGAGAATGGAGCCGATCGTTGAATAGTCGCAATCGCTTCTTTATCCGCTTTCACAGGATCTGGTTTACGACAAGATATCGGCTTTCGGATCAATCAACAATGAGAGCAATTGCGCTATCACGTAGCCGACCGAACGAGACCCGATTGTCTCCCTTGGTACAGTGCGCCACGCGTCTAGTGAGCAGGCTAAAGCCTATTATCACGATTAGTATCAGCCACAACGTATGACATTCGTAGTGATCGGCAAGCTCCCGCGGTAATATAGCAAGCTCAGGTGGCAAATAAGGCCACCTGAGTACCAACAAAAAACATAAGTGATGTAATATCAAACGGAGATCGATTATGAAAAATACAACAACACCTACGCTGGAAGGTCATACCATCACGGAATATCTGGGTGTCGTCACAGGGGAAACGATTCTTGGGGTCAATATTATTAAGGATTTTTTTGCTGGGGTGAGAGATATCATCGGCGGACGTTCTGGCGCTTATGAGAAAGAATTGAAAAATGCACGGGAAATCGCCTTCGCGGAAATGAATGCACAAGCCCAAGCGCTAGGAGCCAATGCGGTTGTCGGTATTGATATTGACTATGAGACGGTTGGTAAAAATGGCGGCATGTTGATGGTCACTGTCTCGGGGACTGCGGTGAAGATTGTGTAAGGAGGGATAGTAGGCAGGATTTTAGGTTCCCTAAACTGGTAATAAGCCAGAGCATGTGGCATCCAAATATTCTTTCCAACAATTATTACATTTCATTTTCCTGCGCATTAACTGTACCCTGCCACCGACAGAGCATAACCGCGAAGGCTGAAACGAATGGACGAAGCCGTGCGGATCGCAATGGAAGAGTGAGGTGCGTTATCAGTGTTTTGCTGATTATAAATGGATAACTTAAGCCGCTAAAAAGCGGTCATGTATTAAATGGTTAGTTGCTGTGATATGCTTCCGGCTTTTTAAGGATGAAGTATGGCCAAAGTTGATGTCTATTGCCGTTATTGCCACAAATCAGAACAGGTCAAAGGACATGGGAAAGGAAATGGCGGACATCCTCGTTATCGCTGTTATAGCTGCTGTAAGGTCTTTCAGTTGGCGTATACCTATCAGGCCTGCAAACCCGGCGTTAAAGAACAGATTGTCGATATCGCGATGAATAACGGGGGAATTCGTGACACCGCTCGGATCCTGAAAGTCGCCACCGCCACCGTCATGAAAACATTAAAAACCTCAGACCCCGAAACGTAACGACACTTCCCCTTGCGGAATGTGGCATCCAGATTGTCTGTGAAATCGACGAGCAATGGTCGTTTGTCGGCAATAAGAAAAACCAACGCTGGCTTTGGTATGCTTGGGAACCCCGCCTGAAGCGAATAGTGGCTCATGTTTTTGGCGATCGCAGTCGAAAAACGTTAGACAAGCTGCTTACCCTCTTATCTTCCTTTACTATTCGGTTTTACTGCACGGATGACTATGTTGTTTATGACCCACTTCCCGAGGAAGAGCACTTGACTGGAAAGGCGTTTATTCAGCGTATAGAGAGAACGAATTTAACGCATCGTACCCGAATCAAAAGGCTGAATAGAAAAACCATTGGGTATTCAAAATCGGAAGAAATGCACGATAAAGTGATAGGAACCTTTATTGAACGTGAACATTATTTTTAATACCTAATCTAATCATTTAATACATGACCCCGCAAGGGCAAGTGCTCTGGCTATCTAACGTTCCAGCCAGTTTAGTTCCCATATAAAAAAAGCAATTCACACCACCTACGATAGAAAAATTACCCGAATGATTTCCACAAGTAACAAGAGATCCTTTCGTTGCAGCCTGTCGCCCATAAAACGTGATGTTACTAGGGGCTGTTGACGTTTTATGAGGAGAATTTGAACAGCATGATGCTCTGGTATCATTGTCTTCGCGAAAAAACCATTACCCCAGACCATCATGCCAAGAACAATGTTATCAAAACCTTTATGGAATAAGCTAGCTGTATTGATGCAACAAAGTGGATATGTATATCACAAAGAAGAACATTATCTGACTTTCGAGAGGATCCTTTACCGGATGCGAACAGGCTGTCCCTGGCGAGATGCCCCCACTGAATTTGGCAAATGGAACACCATTTTTAAGCGCTTTAATGATGGGTCTAAGAAAGCTATTTTTAATTTATTATTCAAATTATTATCTGAGAATACAGATACAGAATGGTTGTTCATTGATGGCAGTATTGTTCGGGCTCATCAACATAGTTCAGGTGCCGCTTCTGTGGAAGATGAAGCCATTGGTAAAAGTCGGGGAGGACTTTCTACCAAAATTCATTTAGCCGTCGATAGTTACGGCTTGCCTGTTCATTTTGAATTATCCGGGGGACAAGTGCATGACATTGTTCATGCGGAAAGTTTAGTCGAACAATCGCCCCCTTCGGACTTTGTGATAGCGGACAAAGGTTACGACAGCGGTCATTCCTTATAGAAAAAATAGCCGTAGAGCAGATAAAAACATTGATGACTATTTATACTGTCACCGGCATTTGGTGGAAAATGCCTTTGCCAAAATTAAACATTTCCGGGCAATAGCCACAAGATACGATAAATTAGCACGCAATTATGCCAGTACGTTAGCACTGGCGTTTACCATTGTGTGGCTGCCTATGTGGGTTGAGTAAATGATGAACTCAAAACGTCAACAGCCCCTAATATAATTAATAGGCACTCCCTTTTTACATTCATCCTCTTAATCTATGTAGATCCCCAGCCATGGCCCCTCCTGAAGGCCTGGTGCATTCCACTAGCTGGTCCTCGCCAGCACTAAAGAAATTTATCCTATGCAAAACAAAAAACGATGGGAGCCAGACTGGTTTCTACAGTCACTCCTGAACAACCATATCGACAAACTGGTAGAGCACTATTCCTGCCTGCGTGCATTCCGAACAGATCTATTTTACCAGGATCATACCGCTAAGTTTTTCCTGCGAGATTATCGGCAACTCGAAGCGGTGGTCGGTTTCTTCTGGGTTATCGAATGGACTGAAGATCATCACTACCATGCCCATGTCGTGTTCTGGCTGGATGGTAGCAAAACTCAGAACACATATCCCTGGGCTCAGCAAGCCGGTTTGCAATGGAGCGATATCACTGACCGGGATGGCTGGTATCACCGATGCGAGTTTAAAGAGCATTACGAGGCCGATATCAATATCCCGGTACGTTACAGCGATCCGGGCAGTATCGCCAATATCCGACAGGTACTGGCGTATATGACCAAAATTCAGCAGAAACATGGCCTGCTGCTGTACGGCTGCAATGAAGTCCCCGGGCGCCCACGCAGAATTGATTTCTGAGTATCACAGTTTTTACTCCAACATCTCATAGAGTGACAACTACATAGCTATCCCCTTCTTAATCCCTTTAAGCTATTGAACCGGATGGCGTCAGTCTACCCTTTTGGGGATGACTAACGCCGTTCTACTGACGTCTGATTATGTTTGCTGAACCTTTATCGCTCCCAATGATAATGATCGGTGCCAGAACGACCCAGACATCTCACTTGCGAGGAAAAACTCAGTGAGTGAATATTGATTATCTATGAGATATTTGTATCGGCCTAAAACAGACGATTAACGAGCGGTTGGAAATGCATGCAAAAGCAAGCAACAGATAATAAATTTAACCAAGGAATTAGATATGGCATCCGCGTTAGGTTGGCTTGATCACGATGCAGACACACAGGCTAAAACGTTAAATATTCTTGCGCTCTTTCAACAAAAAGAGAGCCGTGATGAATTGGGTATTGGCTCGATCCGAGATAGTTTTGCTGAACAGTTATTTCCAGGAACCAGCACCATCCAGACCCGTTTACGCTACATGCTTTTTGTTCCATGGATCTATCTGCGCCTCGAGAATAAACGCATACCCGCCGCAAACTTTGGTACTCAGGCCGACCGTGACGAACGCGCCTTAATTATCACACTCTCCCGGCTCGAAGATTCGGCCGGTACATTTGGTAAAAACTCACGCGAGAAGCTTAAACGCTTGCCCAGCTCCGTTTACTGGTCCGGGCTGCGGCGCTGGGGTATTCGCGAGACTATGTGGTCGCAGGAAGAATATCATCGGCGTGTGGATGAATTGTATCGCGAACGTACGGAAATCAGCGAGCGAGAATACCTTGAAAAAAATCGGGGTGATATGGGCGACACAAGCGCGTATAAACCAGCCCAGAGCTGGCACTCCAGCCTGCCTGCGCCACCGCCCAACTTTCCTAATGATGCAACGTTTGCACTAACACGCCAGGAAGCCAGCTTTCTTCGCGATCGTATTCAATTGTCATGCAAAGGCAGTCTGTTGGCCTGGCTGACGCTGCATAGCGAACCGGCAGATGTGAGTTCACCATGGGAACACCCTGATTACGCGAGGTTCCCAGATGAACTCAAGGAACTGCTGACTCACGCGCGGCTTTTTTCTTATACGATGCACGGTGCAGCCCTGCTTTATAACTATTTGCTCGCCAAAGAGCGTTCAGATAACGACCTTCTGTCTCAACACAATAACAACTTCGTCGACTGGTTTACTGCACTCCCACGTAAGGAAATCGCTACCTGGTCGCTCGGCCGCATGTGGGAACTCACCGCCGAACCGGGCTATAGCATTAGCCTAAAAACCCGCCGCTTTGTGGAACAGTGGATTGCTCTTATCCAACAGTCCCCTGTGACATTACTCACCAGTAAAGAAGCTTGTGATCTAATCCGTGCTCGCGAAATAACCCTCAAAGGCCCACGTTCGCGCTTCAAAAACAGACGCTCTCTGGAGCAATGGAGTGGCTATGCCGGAACCCTGCGGCTGGTTTACCGCTGGCATAACGTCCAAATAGTTCTTAAGGATCTGGCGCACGGCCTCAGGAGAGAAGAATGCTAAATCCCAACAATCGCAGCTTATATACTTCGGCACTGACTTCTCCTCCCGGTATGGTGTTTGACGAAGCCATAGCTACAAGCTTCTCACTCGACCCGGCATTTTTACTGCAGGCACCGGTCTATTTGGCTTTCACAGCAACCGACAGCAATCGCGCTCAGGATCCGCTATCCATTTTTGAAGCCATTCGTCGTTATTCCGAACGTATCACGGTATACGTTCAAAAAGGCCGCATTCAAGTTCCCACAAAGCTCAAGCCCAACCCTTTGTTCGGGTTGCTTGAAGATATGATTGTTGAATCAAAAGCCAAAGGCCGCGGGGTCTTTCACCCCAAAATCTGGGCGATTCGTTTTATCAATCCTGAAACAGACGAAGTCATGTATCGGTTGGTAGTACTGAGCCGAAATTTAACCACTGATTCGTCCTGGGACCTCTCTTTGCAGTTGGACGGCTACCCTGTAAAACGTAAGCAAAGTGCCAATAAAGCACTGGTGCATTTATTCTCCGTATTGCCCAAACGGGCGACGGGAAAAATGGCGAAACATCGCCGGAAGCAGGCGCAGCGCTTCGCAGATGAACTGTTGTATATTGAATGGGAATGTCCCGCTGGTTTTGATAAAGTCGCGTTTTTCCTGCCCGGAGAAGGTTACGAATGGAAGCCACCCGAAGCGGATCGTGCGGTGGTTATATCACCGTTTTGCACCGATGAGGCCCTGCGCCACATCGTGGAACATTGCCAACAAGCTGATGCCCTGATTTCAAGACCTGACACCCTGCTCGCCTTGAGTAAAAAGACGCTCAACCTTTTCACGCGCCAGCTTCATCTTGACGACGCAGCCGAAGGGCAGATGCACGACGAGAGCTCACCTGATGAGATCATTGCCTCCGGTCTGCATGCCAAAGCGTATCTATTTGAAAATGGCCGAGACAGCGAACTGGTTCTGGGCTCAGCGAACGCCACCAGCGCGGCGCTACTGGGGAAAACAAACTGCGAAATTTTAGTCTCGCTCAAGGGTAAGAAAAAGCACACGGGCACTATTGATGACCTCCTTAGCAGCGACGGGATGGGAAGCTATCTGCAAGATTTCGACCCTGCCCAGCCGTTTGAGCCCGATGCCCTGCGTGTCAAAGCAGAATGCCATCTTGAACAGGCGCGTACGTTGCTTGCTGAAGCTACATTGAGTCTTCATGGTCACCCCGGTCAAAACGACCAAAGCTGGGCATTGTGGCTTATTGGCGAGATTCCTAAGTTACCGGGAGTTGTGCAGGCAACAGCATGGCCCATAACGGTATCAGAAGTGTTAAGCTGCAATCTACAGGACCCGAATAAGGAGAATAAAAGAGAACTCGGAGAGTTTTCAGTCCAAGCAATTACCGGACTGACAGCGTTTTCCCTTAAAACATCGCACCCAGACGTATCGCTCAGGTTCGTTCTCAATCTGCCAATTGATTCCTTACCCCCCGATCACAACGCAATGATTTTACAAAGCAGCATGCGGAATCAGGATTTTCTACGTTACTTGTTGATGTTGATAGGTGAAACGGGGCATCAATCCTTCTTTGCCGAAAATACCTTCGGTGATGGTCATTTCTTTACAGGGCTAGCCAATGGAGAGGAATTCAGCGTTCTGGAAGAGCTGACACGTATCTATAGCCGCGAACCCGAACGTTTAAACGATATCGCCGCGCTGGTGGAAAATATGCGAAAAGGGAAGAACGACATGATTCCGCAAGATTTTCTTGCTCTGTGGGCCGTATTTGAATCAGCCATGGGAGGACGATATGGCCGATAAGCATCCCAGTATTATCGCCCCACTAACGGGATTGAAAGATTTTCAGCAACGCACTGTGAATTATGTTTTTCAGCAATTTTACGGTGATAGACAGCAAAATCGCTTTTTGGTAGCTGATGAAGTGGGTCTGGGAAAAACGATGGTTGCTCGGGGCATCATCGCCAAAACAATCGAACATTTGCAGGATAAAGTCGACCGTATCGACATTATTTATATCTGTTCAAATGCGGCCATCGCAACGCAGAATATCAAGCGCCTAAACGTCAGCAATGAAACGCAGTTTTCACACTCAACGCGACTGACATTCCTACCAAAACAGGTACGGTCTCTGCGCAAAAACAGAATTAATTTTATCAGCCTGACGCCGAACACCGCCCTTGATCACACCCGCAGCCGTGGAGGTCATAAAGAAGAGCGCGCGATCCTGTATCGCATTTTGTACGATTTACCGCTGGCTAAAGGCGAGCGTCGTGAACGTTTACGCATGGGGATGCTTAACCTGCTCCAGGCAACAGCTAGCCGACATGGCTGGTGTTCCGCAGTTGACCAGCTTTCTGTCGACGACATTGACAGGGAACTAGCAAAGGATTTTCGTCGCAAGGTGTTAGACGATGCCGAACTGTATGATCTGCTGAAGGAGGGGTGCGAATATTTCGCCGATGACGATGAGGACAGCGAGACGCACAATTCTGAACTGCGCTACGCACTGATCGGCAAACTCAGAAGCAAACTGGCTTCTGTGTGCTTATCTGCGCTGGAACCCGATCTGGTTATCCTTGATGAGTTTCAGCGATTTAAAGCCTTGCTAGATGGTGATGATGAAGCTGCATTGCTGGCAAAGGCACTCTTTGAACAGCCGGACGTACGCGTGCTCTTACTCTCGGCGACCCCGTATAAAATGTTTACCCTCGACCAGGAAAGCGAAGAGGATAATCATTACGCCGACTTTATCCGTACATTGCAGTTTTTGTATAACGATGACAGTCAAATCAAAGATATTCAGCAGCACTTGCTCGATCACCGTACCGCGTTGCACACCTCAGAAAACGCAGCGGAGACAAAAAATGCACTTGAGCACGCTTTATTACAGGTTATGTGCCGTACCGAACGGGTAACGATGACACAAAAGCTAGATGCGATGACGAAGGAAGTCTTGCAACCAGCAATCATTACGCCCACCGACCTTTATCACGCTGCGGCCGTTGATGGCGTAGCCATGGAAGTGCAAGCTCGCGATATCCTCGAATACTGGAAATCGATGCCTTATCTTTTCAATTTCCTAAAACATTACGAATTACGTACCCTTATAGATAAGGCACTGAAATCTCCTTCAGATACGTTGCGTAAACTCGTTAAATCAGCAAAACCTCACTTGCTGACGAAAAAAAAGCGGGAACACTACCAGCCATTAGATGCTGCAAATCCACGAATGCGGATGCTGTTTGAAGATACGCTGGATAAAGGTATGTGGCAGCTTTTGTGGATGCCACCTTCACTGCCTTACACAACACCAAATGGGGTGTATGCCAACAAAGAGAGTCTGACCAAAACGCTGGTCTTTTCCGCCTGGAGCGCAGTACCTAATGCGATTGCCACTGTCTGCTCTTATGAAGCTGAACGACGAATGGTTGGTGCTGCTCCCCTGATTCTACACAGCCAGTTCAAAAAAAAAGTAAAATCGCTACTCAATTTTGCAAAATCATCGAAAGATGGCCGCCTCACCGGAATGCCCGTTATAGCCTGGATGCTACCGTCACCAACACTTGCCCGCCATATCGATCCGCTTGAAATTGCTCGCCAAAACCCCGGTGAGCCGCTGAGTGTAAAGGCCGTGAGAGCAATTGCAACGGTGAAATGTGAAGCGCTGCTTGAGACACTGCCCAATGGCGGACCGGGGTCTCGTGCGGACGAACGCTGGTACTGGGCAGCCCCGGCGTTGCTGGATGCCCGTACCGAAACGCCAGACTGGTGGCTGGGCGAACATGGCTGGTATACCGGGCCATCCCAAAATGACCCTGCCGAAAACTTCCAGGAACATATCGACCAGTTTGCCGAGGTGGCAAATGGTAAGATATCCCTCGGCCCACGTCCTGACGATCTGGCAGAGGTTCTCTGTGACTTCGCGCTTGCCAGCCCCGGAACATGTGCCCTCCGGGCGCTCAGCCGTATCGACACAGGCCTGGCAACCGATTCGGCTGAGATATTGTCCGCAGCAGCGCAGATCGCTTCAGGATTTCGTTCGCTCTACAACCAGGCAGAGAGTATTTCGCTACTACGCGGCTCAGGCGATGACACTTACTGGCGGCTGACGCTGCGTTATGGCATCGATGGCAACATTCAGGCCATGCTGGATGAGTATGTTCATACACTGCTGGAGTCGATGGGGTTGCAGCATGAACCCGCCGAAGCGCAACTGGCGGCTATTGCACCCCGTATTCAGGCTGTGGTTTCACTGCGTACCACGCAATTGAACGTTGATGAGCTCAAGACGAAAGGCGGTAATTATACTTGGAGCGATTTGTACACACGCTGCCGCTTTGCCTTACGCTACGGCCAACTGCGGGACGACACGGATCAGGCCGTCGCGCATGCAGAGTCGGTAAAAGATGCGTTTAACTCCCCCTTTCACCCCTTTGTATTGGCTTCCACTTCAATCGGGCAAGAGGGACTCGATTTTCACACCTGGTGCCACGCGGTGATGCACTGGAATCTTCCGTCAAACCCAGTCGATATGGAGCAGCGTGAAGGACGAGTACATCGTTATAAGGGCCATGCGGTAAGGAAGAATATTGCCGAGCATTATGGTTTGAGTGCACTTCATTCGCTGGCAGAAAGTGCAGATCCATGGACACAGCTCTTCGCACTTGCGGCAAGTCAGCGCAAAGCGGGACAGTCGGATTTGATTCCCTACTGGATTTTTGAAGAAGGAACCTCTCGCGTCGAGCGCCGGGTTCCCATACTGCCGTACAGCAAAGAGAGCATTAAGTTTAAGCGGCTCAAGCGAGAACTTGCACTCTACCGTATTGTCTTCGGCCAGCCGCGCCAGGAAGACTTGCTGTTCGGCCTGAAACACATTGGCGATGAGTCTTTAACGGATTTAGCACAGTGGCTCATTTCTCTTGAACCACCAAAGGTGTGATCCACTGAGGACATCGGATGATGCAATTTGTTCAGTTAGCAAGTTAAGAGCCAATTCTGTTGCAACCAGTTCTCTTGGATTATCCGTATGTTGGATTTTTCCCTGAATATTTCGCTCTAGGTTATCTAAATCGGTATTACCGGCACTCTGTAGTGTGATAAAATCATGCCCACATACTTCCGTTTTCGTGTCATAACCCATCACTCGCAGAGCCTTGTTCACCGTATTCTCACTCATGGGTTTACGCGGATCGTGATCGCCTACAAAAATCAGCTCTCGATTCCCATTCATGCTTTTAATCTTTTCCAAAATTGCTAGAGCCTGTTGCGACAAGGGAACAAGATGAGGAGTCCGCATCTTCGAACCACGTTGAGAATGCTTAACACCTTCAAGTGGTTCACGCTCACCTGGAATCGTCCACATAGCCTTTTCAAAATCCACTTCTGACCAGCGGGCAAAACGCAGCTCGCTTGAACGGATGAAAACCAACAAAGTGAGTTCAACTGCCAGTCGAGTTAACGGCCTGCCAGAATAGTGATCGATGTGGTGAAGTAATTCAGGAATGCGATTAAGTTCCAGAGCAGCACGATGCTGTCTTTTCGCTGTAGCAACCGCACCGGCAATCTCTTGCGCAGGGTTATAGTCGATTAAGCCGCTCTGAACGGCAAAGCGCATAATCGCGGTAGTACGCTGCTGTAAACGGGCGGCGACTTCAAGGCGTCCGGATGACTCGACTGCTTTGATGGGTACAAGTAGGTCTCGCGTTTTCAGTTCTGCAATGTTCCGCTTACCGATAGCAGCGAAGATATTATCTTCGAGACTTTTCAATACACGAGCGCTATGCGATGCCGACCATTTCTGATTGCTGGCGTGCCAGTCTCTGGCAACCACTTCAAACGTTACCCGCAGTTGTACCCGCATCAGTAAGTTGATGTAGATTGAATCAGGTTGACTTATGTTGAATGGAAAAGCGGGAAGAGCTTTACGGGGACTGGATTTCAGACGTAAAAAAAGACGCTTTTTAGCGTCTTAATTTATATGGTGCCGAAGGCCGGACTCGAACCGGCACACCCGAAGGCGGTTGATTTTGAATCAACTGCGTCTACCGATTTCGCCACTTCGGCACTGAAGTATTCGAGAAGTACTCGGAAAACGGAGGTCATTATACCTGTCAGAAGTCCATTCGCAACACTTATCCTTTCAATCTTGTTCAAGTGTCGAAAAAAAAAGCATATCTAATCCTTTCCCATTAAAAACGCTCAAAACCCGACCATCTTCCTTTCAAGCAGCACAAATCATTCGCCCACAATCCCCGTCTACCAATAGACAACCTTTAAACACCTTATATAATTCCACAACAACATACCGCTCTGAGGTAAACAATCATGTCTATTATCGGCTATATTTTTATAGGTATCCTTGTGGGTATCATTATTGGCGCTGTCATCGCGCTGTTTAAGAAAAAGAAATAACAATGTTGTTCCAATTAAACGCTCCCTGATTGGTTAATCCAAAAAATGAACAAACAGTTATATAAACTTTTTGCTGTTTCAGCCCTGTCATGGGCGCTTTCGGCTTGTGCTGCCCCCGATAATGCACACCAGAATAATTTTCCGCAATCAGGCAAAAAAACCACAAAATGGCAAGTTTTTGAGGGTAATGATAATACCAAGAAAATGGCCTCATCTCTGGTCGACCAGTATGCACAGTCAATCTTTGATGAAGGTAATCCGTTGGGGATGGCAATGGTGATTATCGATAATAATCAGGTGGTGCATCGCAGTTTCGGGGAGACTTATCCGGGGAGTGGAGCCCGTCCGCGACAGGATTCGGTGATCCGCCTTGCTTCGATAACGAAACTGATGACCAGCGAGGTCATGATTAAGCTGGCGCAGAAGGAACGCCTCAAGATCACCGATCCGTTGCAGAAATACACTTATCATGGTGTGCGTGTACCCGATTATGCGATAACTCAACCGATCCGCCTGTATCATCTGGCCAGCCATACCAGCGGCCTGCCACGAGAGCAGCCGGGCGGAAAATGGGGGCGGCCGGTGTTTATCTGGCCAACACAATCAAATCGCTGGGCTTGGCTGAAAACAGCAGGTATGAATGCCGCTCCCGGTACAACGGCTTCGTATTCCAATCTGGCTTACGATTTACTGGCGGATGCGCTCTCTAAAGCCACGGGGGAACCCTATACCCGGCTGCTACAAGAAGAGATCACCCGCCCTTATCGCATGAAGGATACGACACTGACACCCTCTCGTTCCCAATGTGCTCGTTTAATGGAAGGGGTTAAGCCCAGTCCCTGTCTCAGTACCATCGCCGCAGCAGGCAGTGGCGGGATTTATTCGACTCCCGTAGATATGCAGCGCTGGATGCAGCAGTTTTTATCCTCCCACAATCAATTGAGGAAGAAGACCGCCAGCCGTGAGCAGGGTATCTATTTTAAACGTGAAAATCTGACGTCAATCACAGGAATGGATGTCGCGGGTCAAGCAGACGGGATCGGGCTTGGCTGGGTATATATGGATGCCAAAAAAGGGGTGCCGGGCATCTATCAGAAAACCGGCGGCGGCGGCGGGTTCAATACCTATATGGCGATGATCCCTGAGCAAAATATCGGTGTGTTTGTGGTGATGACGCGCAAGGAACAAAGCAAGTTCAGTCGTGTCACTAACGGGGTGAATGAATTGGTCGCAGCACTGTCACGAAATCATGGAAAGTTATAGTTCTGTCGTGAGTATCGTGTGTTAGAGGAATGTTCTTGAAAAATCACAGCCTGAGATTTGTAAGTGTAAAGCTCAGGCTGTGATTTGTGATGAACGTTATTTTCGATGCAGAAGGAAGTAAACACTCACTACAAAGAATAACAGACTCGGTAGCAGCGCTCCCAATAGCGGTGGCATGCTGTAAACCAAGCTCAATGGGCCAAATATCTCATTCAAGACATAAAATATGAAGCCTGTACTGATACCCGCAATGACCCTGACTCCCATTGCCACACTGCGCAGTGGCCCGAAGATAAAGGAAAGTGCCATCAGCATCATGACCGCAACAGACAGAGGGGCAAAGACTTTCTTCCACATATTGAGCTGGTAACGACCGGCATCTTGTTGCCCCTGCTTCAGGTAAGTAATGTACTGCTGAAGCCCGCGAATGGAGAGTGCATCCGGATCAAGAGCGACTACGCCCAGTTTTTCCGGTGTCAGCAAGCTTTTCCATTCAGCAGAAATACGCTGTGAGCCCGTGATCCGGCCAATCTGACGTAAATCAGACTCTTCAACCTGCGATAATTTCCACTGCCTGTTATTTTGATCATACACCGCCGTAGCCGCATATTTTACTGACAGCAGTTTTTTGTTGTCATCAAAATGATAGATACTGACGTCTCTCAGGGCATTATCCTTGTCTACACTCTTAATATAGACAAAATCATTACCATCTTTCGCCCACATCCCTTTGGCAGTGGACATCAGGGAGCCACCAAACATCTTCTGGGAACGATAGTTACGGGCGATTTGTTCCCCCTGTGGAGCGACCCATTCACCGATCACCATTGTCAGAAATACCAACGGGATCGCGGTTTTCATGACTGAACCCGCCACTTGCAGGCGAGTAAAACCAGAAGCCTGCATAACCACCAGTTCACTGCGTGTTGCCAGCGCCCCCAGACCCAATAACCCTCCAAGCAGCGCCGCCATCGGAAAGAAGATTTGGATATCTTTAGGAACACTCAACAGCGTATAGATGCCAGCAGCAAACGCGCTATATTCCCCCTGCCCAACCTTGCGAAGCTGATCGACAAACTTGATGATGCCGGAAAGCGACACCAGCGTGAACAGCGTCATCAAAATGGTTTGCAGGATAGTCCGCCCAATATATCTGTCCAGTACCCCAAACATCAGGCCGCTCCTTGATTCTTAAAGCGAGAACGCAGTTTGCGCATGGGTACGGTATCCCACATATTGAGCGCCAGCGCCAAGGCAAAATAGGCTCCGTTGACCAACCACATCCAGAATGCGGGGTCGAGTTTACCCCTGCCGCCATTGGAGCGCAGGGAACTTTGCAGCAGGAAGAAAATCAGGTAAAGCAGCATAGCAGGCAGCATACTGAGCACACGCCCCTGCCGCGGGTTCACGGCACTCAATGGAACCACCAGCAGCGCCATGACCAGCACCGACACAATCAGGGTCAGGCGCCAGTGCAGCTCTGCACGGGAATCTTCGTCACCCTTGTGCCAGAGCTGGGAGAATGTCTTCTGCTCAACTTTATCGCTATCAATATCAGCGGCTTTGTGCCCAATCACCGCCTGATAATTTTTGAAATCGGTAATGCGGAAGTCACGCATCAGTGCAGTGCCTTCATAACGCACCCCCTGATGGAGTACCGCGACCTGATTACCATTCGGACGCTCTTCCATATGGCCGCCATCCGCAATCACCACGGAAGGGCGCTGATTATTCACCGGTCGGAGCTGAGCAAGGAACACATTCTCAAAGTTATTGCCCTTGACGTCACCGATATACAGCACCATGTTGCCATCACGGGAAGGCTTAAACTGACCTTCCATAATGGCCGCAAGACTTGGGTTAGCTTTTGCATCCGCCAACACTTGCTCTTGGTATTTAGAAGACCACGGAGTGAACCAGAGAACGTTAGCCGCCGCCAGCATTGATGTGAACAAGGCCAGAATCAAGGCCGATTTTACCAACACACCTTTGCCCAACCCACAGGCATGCATGACGGTAATCTCACTTTCGGTATAGAGTTTGCTGAACGTCATTAATACCCCAAGAAACAGACTCAGGGGTAAAATAAGCTGCGCCATTTCCGGCACACCTAAACCTAACAAGGATAGAACCAAATTTGCGGGAACACTTCCTTCAACCGCCGCACCCAATACTTCAACTAATTTTTGGCTGAAGAAGATCAGCAATAAGATGAAAAGTATTGCGATTTGGCTTTTCAGAGTTTCCCGTACTAGATATCTAATGATGATCACGCTTATTACGCCTGTGAAAACTTGTCTTTTTGCAGGAAAGTCGCTAACTTCGTCGTATATCTACCATTTATATGCATCAGTTTGGCTTCCCCATTGCTAAAATGATACCAAAGCATCCCATATATTGGTCCCCAATTAGAACACACTTATCGTTAGCTAAGTACCAAAAAATAATGCGGTGAGCTTAACATAACAGTGAATTTTCTTTGGGATGAATTAATGCGCAACGTGATATTTTAGCGATTGTATCCGTCTTTGTCTTTAAGATTCAGGAGAACGCATGGAGTTTAGTGTAAAAAGCGGTAGTCCGGAGAAACAGCGCAGTGCGTGTATTATTGTCGGCGTGTTTGAACCTCGTCGTCTTTCCCCTATCGCAGAGCAACTTGACAAAATAAGTAACGGTTATATCAGTGCCTTACTACGCCGTGGTGAACTTGAAGGCAAAGTGGGTCAATCCCTGTTGCTTCATCATGTTCCTAATGTGCTGTCTGAGCGCATTTTGCTGGTTGGTTGCGGAAAAGAGCGTGAGCTGGATGAGCGCCAGTATAAGCAGATTATCCAGAAAACCATCAGTACCCTCAATGAGACCGGCTCTATGGAAGCGGTCTGTTTCCTGACCGAATTACACGTCAAGGGACGCAATAACTACTGGAAAGTGCGTCAAGCGGTCGAAACAGCAAAAGAATCACTCTATGTTTTCGATCAGCTTAAAAGCAGTAAAAACGAACTGCGCCGCCCATTGCGTAAGATAGTGTTCAATGTGCCAACCCGCCGTGAATTAACCAGCGGCGAACGCGCCATTCAGCATGGCCTTGCCATTGCATCGGGTATCAAAGCGTCGAAAGATCTGGCAAACATGCCGCCGAATATCTGTAATGCCGCATATCTGGCATCACAGGCGCGCCAGCTTGCTGACACTGCCGACAACCTGAATACCAAGGTGATTGGCGAAGAGCAGATGAAAGAGCTGGGTATGAATTCTTATCTGGCGGTCGGTCAAGGTTCCCAGAATGAATCCCTGATGTCCGTGATCGAGTATAAAGGCAGCAAAGACGCCAATGCGAAACCCATCGTACTGGTGGGCAAAGGGCTGACTTTCGATGCCGGTGGTATTTCTCTCAAACCAGGCGAAGGCATGGATGAGATGAAGTATGACATGTGTGGCGCAGCTTCTGTTTATGGTGTCATGCGGGTTATTGCAGAACTGCAACTGCCGCTCAATGTTATTGGTGTATTGGCGGGATGTGAAAATATGCCGGGTGGACGTGCCTTCCGTCCGGGAGACATTTTGACCACCATGTCCGGCCAGACAGTTGAAGTCCTGAACACCGATGCAGAAGGCCGCCTGGTGCTGTGTGACGTGTTGACCTACGTTGAGCGTTTCGATCCAGAACTGGTTATTGATGTGGCTACCTTGACTGGCGCTTGTGTTATTGCGCTGGGCAGTCACTATACCGGGCTGATGTCCAACCATAACCCGCTGGCACATGAACTGCTGAATGCCTCAGAACAGGCTGGAGATCGTGCATGGCGCCTGCCAATGGCTGACGAATATTTCGAGCAGCTCGATTCCAATTTTGCAGATATGGCAAACATTGGTGGACGCGCTGGCGGGACGATTACCGCAGGCTGTTTCCTGTCCCGCTTTACGACCAAATACAATTGGGCGCATCTGGATATTGCAGGCACAGCATGGCGTTCAGGTAAAGCCAAAGGAGCAACAGGTCGTCCGGTTGCGCTCTTAGCACAATTCCTGTTAAATCGTGCAGGTCTGAATGCGGATGATTAATACCCCTGCCCCCTTTTTGTCGCCTAATAGTTCGACATAAAAGGTGTAGTCTAGAGGTATCAAGGGAATCAACGGAATTAAGGGTATTGCGGCTGCAATACCCTTTTGTATCGCTTTTCCCATCATTTTTCTGTAACCCATTCTCTGTAATCATGAGACTATGAAAAACGCCACCTTCTATTTATTGGAAAAGCTCTCACAGGAACAATTATCGTCTTCTGATGAATTACAGCCACATGAATGGCTGGCATGCCAGCTTGCCGCTGATCAGTGGCGGGCAGGGAAGCGGGTTCTGATTGCTTGCGAAAGCCAGCAGCAGGCCGAAAAACTGGACGAAGCACTATGGCAGCGGGAGCCAAGTCAATTTGTACCACACAACCTTGCCGGAGAAGGCCCTCGTTATGGGGCTCCTGTGGAGTTGTGCTGGCCGCAGAAAAGAAGCAATGCTCCCCGCGATATTCTGGTAACACTGCTTCCTCACTTTGCAGACTTTGCCACAGCTTTCCATGAAGTGATAGACTTCGTCCCTATTGATGAAAATCTGAAACAGTTAGCGCGCGAACGATATAAAGTTTATCGTAGCGTCAGCTTTAATTTGACCATGGCAACACCGCCAACCTATTAAATATCAAGACAAAATGGAAAAGACACCCGCTAATCAAACGCAATCTGAGCCATCTCTCGATAAAACCTATAATCCGACAGAGATAGAGCAACCTCTTTATAACCACTGGGAAAAGAACGGTTATTTCAAACCGAATGGCGATACCAGCCGTGAAAGTTTCTGCATCGTCATTCCTCCGCCAAACGTCACTGGCAGCCTGCATATGGGGCATGCTTTCCAGCAGACCATCATGGATACCATGGTGCGTTATCAGCGCATGCAGGGCAAAAACACCTTGTGGCAGGCGGGTACTGACCACGCAGGTATCGCAACGCAGATGGTCGTTGAGCGTAAAATCGCAGCCGAAGAAGGCAAAACCCGCCACGATTATGGCCGTGACGCCTTTATCGACAAAATTTGGCAATGGAAAGCGGAATCGGGGGGTAATATTACCAACCAGATGCGCCGTCTGGGCAACTCCGTGGATTGGGAGCGTGAGCGCTTCACCATGGATGAAGGCCTGTCAAAAGCGGTTAAAGAAGCCTTTGTCCGCCTGTATCAGGAAGACCTGATTTACCGTGGCAAACGTCTGGTCAACTGGGATCCGAAACTGCGTACCGCGATTTCTGACTTGGAAGTCGAAAACCGCGAAGTGAAGGGTTCCATGTGGCACCTGCGCTACCCGCTGGCTGACGGCGCCAAAACTGCCGAAGGTAAAGATTATCTGATTGTCGCCACAACTCGCCCGGAAACCCTGCTGGGGGATACCGGCGTTGCCGTTAACCCAGAAGATCCACGTTATAAGGATCTGATTGGTAAAGAGATCATCCTGCCTCTGATGAACCGTCGCATTCCTATCTTAGGCGATGAACATGCGGATATGGAGAAAGGCACCGGCTGCGTGAAAATCACACCAGCGCACGATTTCAATGACTATGAAGTCGGTAAGCGTCACAGCCTGCCAATGATCAATATTCTGACATTTGACGGCGATATCCGTGACGAAGCGGAAATTTTCGATACCAATGGTGAATCTTCTGACGTTTATTCGGCTGATATTCCTGCCGAATACCGTGGCATGGAGCGTTTCGCTGCCCGTAAAGCGATTGTGGCCGAATTTGAAAAACAGGGTCTGCTGGTAGAAACCAAGCCTCATGATCTGACCGTACCTTACGGCGACCGTGGCGGCGTGGTAATTGAGCCAATGCTGACTGACCAATGGTATGTCCGCACTGCTCCGCTGGCAAAAGTGGCGCTTGAAGCCGTTGAAAATGGTGATATCCAGTTCGTGCCAAAACAGTACGAGAACATGTACTACTCCTGGATGCGCGATATTCAGGATTGGTGTATCTCTCGTCAATTATGGTGGGGTCATCGCATCCCTGCATGGTACGACGCTCAAGGCAACGTCTATGTTGGCCGCGATGAAGAAGAAGTCCGCCGTGAAAACAATCTGAGTGCGGATATTACCCTGACTCAGGACGAAGACGTGCTGGATACCTGGTTCTCCTCTGGCCTGTGGACATTCTCCACTCTCGGTTGGCCTGAGCAGACCGAAGCCCTGAAAACCTTCCATCCGACCAATGTGCTGGTCAGTGGCTTCGACATTATCTTCTTCTGGATTGCCCGCATGATCATGATGACCATGCATTTCATCAAAGATGAAAACGGCAAACCGCAGGTTCCATTCAAAACCGTGTACATGACCGGCCTGATCCGTGATGACGAAGGCCAGAAAATGTCAAAATCCAAAGGGAACGTTATCGATCCGCTGGATATGATCGACGGTATTTCGCTGGAAAATCTGCTGGAAAAACGTACCGGCAACATGATGCAGCCACAACTGGCCGAGAAAATCGGCAAACGTACGGAAAAACAGTTCCCCGAAGGCATCGAAGCCCACGGTACTGACGCCCTGCGTTTCACACTGGCGGCACTGGCTTCTACCGGACGTGATATCAACTGGGACATGAAGCGCCTGCAAGGTTATCGCAACTTCTGTAACAAGTTATGGAACGCCAGCCGTTTCGTGCTGATGAATACCGAAGGGCAGGATTGCGGTCAAAATGGCGGAGAAATGTCCCTGTCACTGGCCGACCGCTGGATTCTGGCTGAATTTAACCAGACCGTGAAAACCTACCGTGAAGCGTTGGATACCTACCGTTTTGATATTGCCGCCAACATTCTTTACGAATTCACATGGAACCAATTCTGTGACTGGTATCTGGAACTGTCAAAACCGGCTATCAACAAAGGTTCAGAGGCCGAAGTTCGTGCGGCTCGCCATACACTGATTGAAGTACTGGAAGGCCTGTTACGTCTGGCACATCCCATCATTCCATTTATCACCGAAATCATCTGGCAACGTGTGAAAGTGGTGAAAGGCATCAATGCAGATACCATCATGCTACAACCCTTCCCTGAATTTGATCAGACGAAAGTGGACGAGCTGGCGCTGAACGATCTGGAATGGATCAAAGAAGCCATTATTGCGGTACGTAACATTCGTGCAGAAATGAACATCGCACCCAGCAAACCGCTGGAAGTTCTGTTGCGTGATGCCAATGCGGATGCACAACGCCGTGTAGCTGAAAACCTCAACTTCATTCAGTCGATGGGTCGTCTTACTTCCGTCACCGTTCTGGCGGCGGGCGAAGAAGCCCCTGTTTCTGTCACCAAGCTGATCAACGGTACAGAAATACTGATCCCAATGGCCGGTCTGATCGATAAAGACGTCGAGCTGGCACGTTTGGATAAAGAAATCGAGAAGCTGGATAAAGAAATCAACGCTATTGAAGCCAAACTGGCTAACGACGGTTTTGTCAGCCGTGCGCCGGAGGCCGTTGTCGCCAAAGAGCGTGAACGTCTGGCAATCAACCATGCGGCAAAAGAGAAATTACTGGCACAGAAAGAGACGATTGCTGCGCTGTAATCTTTCTTGATTGAACTTCATTCAAGTATAAGCCACTGCATTTAGTTGCAGTGGCTTTTTTCATAGTCCACTTTAACGACCGTTTATATGAACTTAATTTTATGTTTTTTGACTGTTTCCCGTCCTGCGCGGATAGATTCAACTGTAAGTTCTCGCTCCATTTCCGCCAGACCCGCCATCACATGAAAGAAAGAACGGTCTGAAGACATACCAGTATCTATAGCATCAGTCAGACTCTTAAATCGAACACCGGATAACAAACTATAATGTATCGACAATGTTGACACGTTCGGTTTATTGTTTAATATATAAAAACTACATAAACGTTGTGAGGGCATAACAATGTCACAAGTTATCGTTAAAAAATGGGGTAATAGCCCGTCAGTAAGGCTTCCGGTTTCAATTATGAAAGCAGCGTCTCTGAACGTCGATGATACTGTTGAAATTACTGTAGAAGATGGGCGTATCGTGATTGTACCTGTGCGCGCTAAAGAATATACGCTTGATGCGTTACTTTCCGGTGTTACAAACGAAAATATTCATGAAGAAATTTCCTTCGGAAAACCAACTGGCAAGGAGCTACTGTAATTAGGATAAGTCACTGTTTTAATCCTTTGGATGTAATCAGAACCTCAGAAGGAATAAGTTTTGTAATCAAATTGTTGGAAAGGCAAAGAGGATGAGTTTCAATGAAATCAAAATATGTACCAGAAGCTGGCGATATTGTATGGCTTGATTTTGATCCGCAAGCAGGGCACGAGCAAGCAGGACACCGCCCTGCATTGGTTCTTAGCCCTGCTATTTATAATGGTCGGATAGGGCTGATGTTATGTTGCCCCATGACCACTAAGATCAAAGGCTATCCTTTTGAAGTAAAAGTAGAAGGTGAAGGTGAAGGGGATAGTGCAGTACTGGCTGATCAGGTAAAAAGTTTAGACTGGCGCGAACGCAATGCTAAAATAAAAGGAAAAGTATCGGCTTCCGTACTTTCAGAGGTTAAAGCAAAAGCTAAAGCGTTAATAGGCTGATAAGTTTCAGAGCGTTATGACCCATGCTACCCGCTTAGAGTGCTTTAAACTCCATTCCCTGAGGTAACCCCTTATCCGGGAATATCCTATTTTCACAATGATAATCAACATAACGTATAGGCCATTTTACATACAAAAGCCATGTGGAGTTGTACTCTGAATAAGCCAACCAGTTTAATGAACTTCATTCAAGTTAAGCCACTGCATTTAATATTGCAGTGGCTAGGCTGTATTAACGCAACAGCCAATGAATAACGATAAAAAATACCAGCGAAAAAAACAGGATTTTTAATATTGAACACATATATTTGCTGATGAAATATGCCAAAACAATCGTGACTAAAGAAATAAAATAATTAATATTAAACTGATTAATTAATTCACTTAGTGATAAATTATTCAAGGAAATATTGACGATAATAGTTCCAATAATAAAACAAATAGCATAATCCAACGATGTAATAAACAAACTATCGGCTTTGAATGATTTATTGTTATTCATCAAAAATGGAGTCACTCTCAATAAGAAACTAATTAATCCCATTACTATTATTAATAGCATCACGATGATCTATCCTTTCTGGTTTTCCGTTCAAATAGTGCGATGAATACTCCACACAAAATCGGTATCACCAGATCCACTAATTTCATGTTCACTTCATTCAACAATGGCGCACACAACCCCCCCATAACCGTCGCCATGACTGACATATCCTTGCCTGCACGTTTGGCGGTTAAAGAAGCAAAATGAATGGGAACCAGCATCATCAGAAATAACGAGAGGGATTCATAATTAAGGTATTCCGCAGAAACATATCCCAGTAAGGTGGCACAAAATGTAATGACAAAACAGGGTATAGCAATTCCCAAATAGAAAGTAAACTGGGATTTTCCACCCTTGATATTCTCTGCGGAAATATGTGAATGCGCCACGGTATAAGTACTGGCACTGAATCCTAACATCGCCAGTAAAATATTCCGCTTCGGAATACCCTGAAAATATTGTGACATCACCATTGCCATCAAGAAAAAGCGAAAATTGATCAGCAATGCCAAAATAATAACAGAAAGCACTGCCCCATCGGCAAGATACCCTACCGCAGCCACCTGCAATGGTGCCGCATAGATCAGCAACGAACCGACCAACGTTTCCATTAATGGAATGCCGTGACGTTGATACAACGCTCCAATCGAAGCAAAGATAAGAAAAAAGGAGATACAGACAGGTAAAGAATCAACCATGCCTTTCCTAAATAATGGATTCAGCACTTGGCACCTATATTTAAATTTGTAGAATAATCGACGAATTTTATATCAGCAATATATACCCGATAGATTTCGGGTTGCATCGCGGCAGCAACCTGAAAGATGAAGGATATGGCCATAAAGGTTTTACTATAAAATGACATAATACTCAATAAGTTATTCATTTACAGGCCAAGATATAGCAGGTCGAATATCATAGCAACTGGTTTAGTGATATTTGTGACATACTTCAATATGAGAATAATCAATCAATATATAATGAACAAAACTCATTCTAATAATGGTGAATATTTTAGTTACAGAAATAGTTTAATAATCTGAATAACACGCTAATAAGAATGTATTTCTACTGTTATTTTCAGCATAAACAGATGAAATCATGAGAAAAATATCCCAAATAAGATATAACATTATTTTATATACGAAAATTCTATCATTCCCATTATCATAGTAAGTGTGATTTTTTAATTATAACTCTTGGAGAAATAATGAATATAATTCTGAATATACTACTGGCAACTATCATCCAATTAGGCATCACCCAACTGGCTTATGCAAAGTCCACTCTTGATAATATCCAATCCACAGGTGTATTCAGAATCGGGACAGAAGGAGCCTATGCGCCCTTCAGTTATCATGATGCTTCCGGCAAGTTAACCGGTTTTGATGTGGAAATTGGTCGCGAAATTGCTCTGCGTATGAAAGTAAAACCCGAATTTATTGAAGGCAAGTGGGATGGTTTGATTGGTGGCCTTGATGCCGGACGTTCCGATGCCGTCATGAATCAAATTGCTATTACACCAGAACGCGAGAAAAAATATAGCTTTTCCCTGCCCTATGTCATTTCTGAGGCTGTGCTGATTACCCGAAAAGATAATAACGACATTAAAACTTTCAGGGATTTAAAAGGCAGAACCTCCTCCCATACCCTGACTAATAACTTTGCCCAGATTGCCCGCCATTATGGTGCAGAAATTATCGGAACCAATGGCTTTAGTCAGGAAGTGGAATTGGTCAGCACAGGTCGGGCAGATGCCACTATCAATGATAAACTTTCTTATCTCGACTATAAAAAACATCGCCCGGATGCACCGGTAAAAATTGTAGCGGCCGATACCAACGCAGCACAAACCGCCGTGCTGCTGCGTAAAAGTGATCCTGAATTAAAAGCCGCTGTTGATAAAGCCATTACTGAAATTAAAAACGATGGCACTTATCAGCAGATTTGGGATAATTATTTTGGCGGAGAGGTGGCTGAATAATCAGAATAAAATTATGGGTGTTTTTTAATTATTCATAAACCATTTAAATTAAAAAACTTGGATTCGCATAATAAGTGCAATTTCTAAGAAAGGCGGTCAGTTGCTATAGTAGGCATCTTTCTCGCCAAAGGAAAATGCGCTATGGCCTATAAACAACTGACCGAAACAGAAAGATATCAGATTTTCAGCCTGAAAGAAGCCGGTTTTTCACAACGGGAGATTTCAAAGTCACTCAATCGAAACCCATCAACGATTAGCCGGGAATTGAGACGAAATCGGGAGGCAAAGAAATATACGCCTGAACAAGCTCAGCTTAAGGCCGTAGCGCGCCGACAGTGTGCTACAAAAGCAGTAAAAATGAAACCAGAGATAGAAATGTGGATCAAACAGTTAATTTGGCAAGATTTAAGTCCTGAACAAACAGTCGGTTATCTCAAAAGGGAAAATATAATATCTTTGCATCATGAAACAGTTTATCGATTGATTTATAAGGATAAAATTAATGGTGGTAATTTATGGCAACATCTTAGAATTGCGAAAAAACCGTATCGTAAACGCTATGGAAGTTATGAGCGCAGAGGAAAAATTAAAAACAGAGTCAGTATTGATAAGCGTCCCAAACTTGTTGATAAAAAGCAGCGTATTGGTGATTGGGAAGGAGATACTATCGTGGGTAAAAATCATAAAAGTGCATTATTGACATTAGTTGAACGAAAATCGTTATTTACTATCATAATTAAACTTGAAAATAAAACAGCAGAAGGGGTCGCAAAAGCGGCAACAAGACATTTATCACTGATAAAACATAAAATTAAAACAATGACCTTTGATAACGGCCTCGAATTTGCCGAACACGAACTGATCAGTAAAAATTTAGAGACAAAAATTTATTTTGCTCACCCGTATTCCCCCTGGGAAAGAGGGATAAATGAGAACACGAATGGATTAATCAGAGATTACTTCCCAAAAGGAACTGATTTTAATAAGGTATCAGAGCGGGAGATTAACCTTGTGGCAAACCGATTAAATAATCGTCCTCGTAAAACACGAGATTACAAAACACCGAATGAGTTATTTAAAGGAATATCCTCTCATTTACTTCGTCCATTACGGTGTTGCGCTTAATATGTGAATCCAAGAAACACTTTTAATCTCGGTTTTCTTACAGGATCTATCATTTAATCAAGTTACATATAATAAAAACACCAAATAAAATCATCACCTTTATATTATGTTAACCCCACCCTCAATAAAACATATTATCATAATAGGCATTATTAACTTAGCTGTATCTCAAACTGCAACAACCAGCTCTATAAAAAACGTCTGCCATAATCGATGAATTTATCATTTTTATCAAGATCACTGACTTACTCTTGGTTCTAAGCTATAACTTTATTTTATATAAAGATGGCATTGTATTGCAATATCATCATTAAAAGAACTATGCAAAAAATAAAGACTTTTTGAACAACAACCTATCTCTGTAGCTAAACCCGCTATTCTGATCAGATAGGCTCTGATATGTTGTATAAATATGTCTATCCACCCTATAAACAGGAAGAATATATGACCCCATCATGGCTCAGTTTAGCGCTGGATTCCCTTTGGCCGATGCTTTACGCTGGCCTGACATTTACCATTCCCCTCACGCTGATTACATTCGCATTGGGGATTTCTTTGGGGTTTATCGTCGCCTTAATCCGCCTGTATGGGTCAAAGCCACTGGTTGCAGTCGTTCGGTTTTATGTCTGGCTGATCCGTGGTACACCTTTGCTGGTTCAATTGTTTCTGATCTTTTATGCCCTGCCCAGTGTGGGCATTACGCTGGAAGCTTTCACCTCTGCCGTCATCGGCTTTACTCTTAATGTCGGTGCTTATACTTCTGAAGTGATCCGAGCAGCACTGATTTCGGTGCCTAAAGGGCAGTGGGAAGCGTCTCACTCCATCGGCATGAGTTGGTGGCAGTCACTGCGCCGGATCGTACTGCCACAGGCGGCACGGGTTTCTATTCCACCACTGTCAAATACCTTTATTTCATTGGTAAAAGATACCTCACTGGCTTCCGTCATCACTGTTCCAGAGATGTTTCTGGCTGCACAGCGCATTGCAGCCGTCACATACCAACCGCTGATCCTGTATACCGAAGCCGCTATCCTCTATTTGCTGTTAAGTTCAGTACTGTCAGCACTACAAGTTCGTCTGGAAAAGAAATTCTCCCAACAATTTTCCCAACACCGCAGCAGTAAGGAAGCGAAAAATGATTCAGCTCTCTAACATTGAAAAAAGTTTCGACGGACAAAAGGTGCTGAAAAACATTAGCCTGACCATTAAAGAAGGCAGCCTGACAGCATTGATCGGGCCTTCTGGCAGTGGAAAAAGTACCCTGCTACGCTGCATCAATCTGTTGGAGATCCCACAGGCGGGTACATTGGAAATTGGCAAAGAACAGATAACCTTCACCGGCAAAGAACGCCTGCCGCACAGGGAAATCCAACGGTTCAGCCTGCAAACGGGCATGGTATTCCAGAATTTTCAGCTTTTCCCTCACCTTACAGTGATTGAAAACATCATAGAAGGGCTGATTTATGTACAAAAATGGCCACTCGAACGCGCCAGAGAGCGGGCGCAGGAATTACTGAAAAAAGTGGGTATGTCCCATAAGGCAGATGTCTGGCCGAACACATTATCCGGTGGTCAACAACAACGTGTGGCTATTGCCAGAGCAATGGCTCCCTCTCCCAAAGTGCTGCTCTGTGATGAACCGACCTCAGCCCTTGACCCTGAATTATCGAAAGAAGTCGTTTCTGTTCTGAAACACTTGGCAGAAGAAGGCACGACCATGGTAATGGCGACACACGATCTGCGTCTGGCCGCCAATCTTGCCCACAATGTTATCTTTCTGGAATCAGGCGAAATTGTCGAATCGGGAACAGCACAAACCATGTTTACCCGCCCGAATAAGCAACGCACTGGCGAGTTTATCTCAACCCTGACGGAAACTTTACCTGATTGGGAAATATAACGGGCTGTGACGTTTAGACTCAGCGTAAACCCGTTAAGCTCAAATAAGCATAGTGACACATTATTGATTTGGAGAAATACAATGAAAGCATTCCTGAGTTTGTTACTGGCGGGTGCCACAGCCCTTACAATTTCCGCCCCCAGTTATGCCGGAAAGGATCTGGACGCGATAAAAGCCTCTGGTGTCTTTAAAGTTGGAACAGAAGGGACATACCCTCCTTTTACCTATCACGATCAGGCCAATAAATTAACTGGTTTTGATGTAGATATCGCCCGTGAAGTTGCACGCCGCCTGAATGTCAAACCAGAATTCATGGAAGTCAAATGGGATGGTTTGATTGCGGGGCTGGATGCTAAACGTTTTGATGCTGTGATCAACCAAGTGGGTGTCACACCTGAACGAGAAGCGAAGTACAGTTTCTCCATTCCTTATACCGCTTCCCAAGTCGTATTGATTACTCGCGATAATAACAGTGATATTAAAACTTTCGCTGATATCAAAGGAAAACGTTCAGCCCAGTCCCTGACCAGTAACTATGGGCAACTAGCAACCTCTAATGGGGCTCATTTAGTCAGTACCGACGGCTTTAACCAAGCCATTGATTTGGTCGCTACGGGTCGTGCAGATGCGACATTGAATGATCGCCTTTCGTTTCTGGATTTCAAAAAACAGCGTCCTGATGCACCAGTGAAAATCGTCGCCCAGCAAGCTGATGCAAGCAAATCGGCCGTTCTGCTCCGTAAAGGAGATCCAGAACTGATCGCCGTCATCAATAAGGCACTACAAGACATGAAAGATGACGGGACTTATGCCCGTATTTCCGAAAAATACTTCGGCACTGATATTTCCAAATAACCTGCCTCTCAATTCCTCAATCAGCGGCGTTTTCATCACGCCGCTCATCAATAAATTCAGCGAATTTATCCTGTTTACTTATTTGTTTTTTCAATTAATATCAAGCTGATAGTGACTTATAAAGTTAACGGTATCCTCAAGTGTGGCTCCAATCCCCTTATCCTCCTTGAGTCATATCTCCCCCCAACAAGCTGCCTGTTTCGGGAGAATTTTAAGTCAAAATAAAAAATATAAAGAGGAAATAATGACTGCAACAACAACACAAAACTACGTCATTCGCCCCATTACTCCACAAGATAATACCGGCATTGCTGCCGTTATCCGTCAAGTATCCGCCGAACATGGCCTGACCGCAGACCGAGGTTTTGCCGTCGCAGATCCGATTCTGGATACATTGTACGAAGTATACAACCAGCCACGCAGCGCTTACTGGGTCATCGAAATGGATGGGGAAGTCGTTGGCGGCGGAGGCGTTGCTCCACTGGCTGGCGGTGATGATGATACCTGTGAGTTACAGAAGATGTATCTCTCATCAGTACTGCGGGGAAAAGGTATTGCCAGACAAATCGTGAAACAGTCGCTGGAATTCGGTATAGAACAGGGTTTTAAACGTTGTTATTTGGAAACGACTGAGATCCTGCAAACGGCCATTAAACTGTATGAAAAACTGGGATTCAGCCATCTTGGTGAGCCACTCGGCAATACCGGCCACTGTGACTGTGAGATCAGGATGATCAAAGTGCTATAACGCTTACAAAGGTGGTCACTAATCAGTCAGCCCCACAGACCAAGTGGGGCATTTATTTCGACAATCTCGTCAGAAAAACTTAGTGAAGTTTGCGTTCGTCTTGCTCAGGGAAATCTTCAGCTTCGTCTTCGTCTTCGTCTTCATCATCGGGCGCATTGGGATCTTCAAAATACGTCCCCCAACCATCGTAATTCACACCGAGCTTTTCAACCAGATTCATGAGCTGCTCAACCTGAGTATTAATCAGTTCAGCATCCAGACGGCTTTCACTGATGATGTCACAGCACATCAGCACAACACGATCTTCAGTTTCCAGCTCTTCCGCATCCGTCACTTCATAACCGAGTTTGAATGCTTCAACGGCGGCTTTTTCCAAAAGATCGAAGTTTTCCGCCGAAAAATGGTGCTCAATAATATAAAGCGCATCAGGATCGCTGCCATCTTCCAATAATTCTTCAATGATCAAGCGAGTTTCTTCGCGCTGTTCTTCTAAAGCATGTGGGTCTGCCATGCCAATCCCCTCCGTCATTTGGCTGTCCTGTTGCGCATTCTCCCATCTTTTTCCTGCGAAGGATATAGCTATCCAATTTCGTCAAAAAGGAAATACAGACCGTGAACTATGGCATGACAAATTGTTTTAATTTCATTGAAATGACAAATACACATCACAGGGGTTGTAATTGAATTTTTTATCGATATATATTGAATATAAATTCAATATCACTCTAATGGAGAAAATACAGCATGAATCCATTTTATCGACGCAATTTACTAAGATTACATGACTATACTCCTTCAGAAATTAATGTATTTCTGACACTATCGAGTGAATTAAAATCGAATAAAAAATCAGGTAAAGAGTCGCCTTTACTGTCAGGTAAAAATATCGCGCTGATTTTTGAGAAAGACTCCACCCGTACACGCTGTGCCTTTGAAGTCGCTGCTCATGATCAAGGTGCCAGCGTCACCTATTTAAGCTCAAATGGCAGCCAGATTGGACATAAAGAATCCATCAAGGACACCGCACGGGTACTTGGGCGTCTGTATGACGGCATTCAGTACCGTGGATATGGTCAGGAAGTTGTCGAAACGCTGGCGAAATACGCCGGCGTTCCGGTCTGGAATGGTTTAACGAATGAATTCCACCCGACTCAACTGTTAGCCGATTTACTGACGATGCAAGAACATAGCCAGAAGCCACTGACTGAAATCAAACTTGCCTATTTGGGCGATGCCCGCAATAACATGGGCAATACAATGCTGGAAGCCGCTGCATTAACCGGTATGGAGCTGCGTCTGGTCGCTCCCAAAACGTGCTGGCCGGATGCAGCATTGATTGCCGAATGCCAAACTCTGGCAGAAAAAACCGGCGGCAGGATCGCCCTGACAGAAGACATTGCGACCGGCGTTAAAGATGCCGATTTTCTTTACACTGATGTTTGGGTTTCGATGGGAGAACCCAAAACAGTCTGGCAAGAGCGCATTGCGCTGCTAAAGCCCTATCAAGTGAATATGGATGTCATTCAACTGACGGAGAACCCGGAGGTGAAGTTCCTCCACTGCCTTCCTGCGTTCCACGATGAAGAAACAACGCTTGGCAAGCAACTGGCTGAGGAGTTCAATCTGTATGGTGGGCTGGAAGTCACTAGTGAAGTCTTTGAATCAAAACACAGTATTGTGTTTGATCAGGCAGAAAACCGTATGCACACGATTAAGGCAGTGATGGTAGCAACGCTAGCGAAAGAACTTAGTTTTTGATGGGTGTTAATGCGGTGCGAATAAGCACCGCTTTTTGTTTTTCAAGGTATAGACGACTTATTGGGTAGTATCCAAGTATCCTCTGAAGACAGCGTGAGTGCAGAACATCGTTGTGCGTAACGAATGCTGTCTTCCAGAGACATACTCTGTAACCAACAGTGGGCAAGACCTGCCATCATCGCATCACCAGCTCCACTGGCATTGAGCACACTGGTGGTAATCGCACGTGAATAGCCTGATTTATTATCTAGTTCACTGTAGTACACACCTTCCGCACCCATACTTAAAATTAAACGTTGAACACCTTGTTGATGGAACCAGGATGCGGCGATAGCGGCATCTTTTTGGGTCTCAATTTCTATTCCACTGAGAATTTCAGCTTCAGATCGATTGGGTTTCAGGGTGTGGATATAAGATAGCCAATGGCGGATCTTAGTCGCCTTAAATGTGGAAACGGTATCAATAAAAATCGGCACATTTCCAGCATGATTAAATAGCCATTCCAATGCTCCTTCTGTCAGATTACAGTCAATGACTAATACACTAGCACGTCGGATTAACTCTTCGGACTGAGATAATAATGTGGGCGTGAGCTTTTCCATAATGTCCATGTCATTAACAGAGACTATGCATTTGCCATTTTCATCAATGATGGAATTACAGATCGATGTTTTTTCTTCATCTAATTTATGGAAATATCTAATATTAACACCAGCTAGTTTCGTTTGTTCGAATAATACCTTGCCATTATAATCATTACCAACAACAGAAATGAAATGGCTTTCACTTTTCAGTGCAGCAATATTTTGTGCAATGTTTCTTCCGACACCTCCCGGCGTCGATATTATTTTCCCTGGGTTGGAATCTTCATACACTAACTTTTCAGAGGCATAACTGGTGAAATCCATATTGGCTGCGCCAATTGTGACAGCATAAGCATTATTAGGGCTAGGAAAAATATATCCTTTGCCTTTTATATGACCTTTTTTGTTCATATTCATAATGTGTCCTGCTACACATGAACGACTAACCCCAAGAATATCAGCAATTTCTTGTTGCTGAATAAAAGGATCTTGCTTGATAAGTCGTAATATCTGGTTTTCCCTGCTTGGCATATCATGCCCCTGATTATTTTTTTAGTGTTAATGTTTTTATTTCATTTCTGACGAACAGTAAAGATTATTTTTATATTTCGTTCTTATTATGCGGAAGTGATCGTAATTTTTATAAGATGTATTTTGTGGTATAAATCGTGATTTTCATCACAAGTATTATTCTGTAAAATTAACAAAAATCAGCATGATAAAAAAATCCATCTAGGTTATTAGATTTTATTCTAAAATTATTACATTAATAACAATATGTTATGGTAGCTAAATGTATTACCAAACAAATGTTTATTTTTCATTGGAATTAATTTTTTATCGAATAAATGAGTGTTTTTTACACCAGAAATGAGGTATTTTTTTGAATTGCGGCAAAAGTCCGTCTTCGTGACATTTATTGGAAAAGCAAGAAAAACTGTTCTGTTCAGCAAAAACTGTACACATTTTACTGCCACAGGATGCGTACGTACTACAGGGTGAAATAATGGTGGATTTTTTACGTGTTGCTTGTAACCAGCGCTGATGTTCTCCCTCTGTATTGCGATAATGATGCTTTGGTAAAGGCTTCTAGCCCTACCAGCAACGCTTTTAAAGGTTCAGAAAATGAATTAGACTCAATAAACAACCCTTATTGAAAAAGACAAAAAATTATTATAGAGAAGTTTCAACACATCCTTTTGACATGGAAAAAATTAGTTTGACTAAATTTCTCAATAAACATATTGAGGATGATAGTTTTTATCTATTTAAATTTTGTTTAAAAATAATCTTTAACAAAATGTTAAATTACATTTTTAAATAGATCTGGTCACTGCGCTACATTCTTTTTAGAACATTATTTTTTAAATAACTATTTTCTATAAAATAAAATTATCAATCTTTAAATTATAAAAAATAAAATGCCCAACGTTTTATGCTCTCCATTATAGATGGTTATGTGGATCTTGCGTCTGATGCAACACCGCCAACACTTCAATACCAGTCGAAACTTCCCGGTAGTAAATAATGTGGTTCTCTACGGGGAAACTCAACCGTGAACGGGGCAAATACATCATCAATACTATGCAATTCGCCACGATCAGCTTGTGCAATAGATTCAGCCAGAACGGCTTTTAAATTCTGTAACTTGAGCTGTGTGAACTGATCATACTCTTCAGGAGAGATAACCACGGCCACACGCTGAACTTTCATAAGCAGATCACCAAACTGGTTCTTAGCCAGTTGTGCGGGAATAATTTCCATACATCACCTACCGTCTAAAATGGCTCAAATAGCTATTATAGCTAAAAGTGTATAGAGCAACCAGTACGCAAAATAGCCAACTAACTGGTCGAGTAGCCCGAGAGGATCTCACCCACAGGCTACTCGACCAGATATTGAGTGTCATTTTCAGAACACGATTGCACGAAATGTCAGGAGTCGGCTTGCACTCGATTGCTGGAGTTGTGGAACAAATATCTGACCCGATTTTGGGAGGTGGGAGTTTCAGGAGCAACGGAGCAGTAAAGGCGCTCATCGAACTTGATGTGATATTGCAAGGACCCAAAATCGGGCGTAATCACAGTTACCGTTTAAACCCTCAGTTCGGCTGGAAAGGTATGGTAAATAATCATAAAGAAACTCTTACCAATGGCCTGAGTGTAATTCAGGGCGGCCGTGCTTAAAAAAGTTAAAGCCGCCTGAGTAGGCGGCTTTAACTTAGAGTTTTAGACATATTAAACCCAGTGATATGAAAACCACTTTTTTCGTATAGTGCTTTAGCAACTGGATTATTGGGAGCGACTCTCAACCCTACCTCTGTGATACCCATAGATATGAGATTACTTTTCATTTTATCCAGAGTTGCCTTACCTAATCCCTTATGACGCCACTCGGGTAATAAGCTAAAATCACAAACCCACGCAGCTTTCTCTTTAAGTTCTATCCATAGATAACCAATCACTGGCAGCTCATGATCTGATTTCACAATACACCAGAATTTGTTTATCACTTTCTCTGTTGCTTGGGATTGGGTTACATCAATCAACTGAGAGGCTTTTTTAAGTGATACGTCTGCCGGATAACCTCGTGTTGAAGCTAAGTCTAATGCATACTCATTTATAAAAAGTAAGCGGAATAATTCAAACTCAGCAGTTGTCATTTCTCTTAATTCAATCATTTTAACTCCCTAGATAAAAAATAATTTTTCTGAAATATCATTAAAAAAAGCGTTTACAAGACGTTAATTTATGGGGTGTTTCATCCTTGAAAACCCAAAGTCTATTACCTGACATTACTGAATAAGTTAGGTTAAACCCTACATACTTGACCCATAGTCAGGGTCTGATCTCTTCCGTATTTATACAGGCTCCGGTCGGGCTAATGCCTCTGCCTGTAATTGGAGTTTCAGCACCTGTTCTGCCTGTAGAGATTCCCGAACTGCTGGAGCGGCAACGATGAATGCCACCCATAGAAACAAAAAATATACGTCAATTGAGATTTCAGATGTTATCTCCGGCTCAACACCAACTTAAACGCAAAAAACAGAAATAATCCCCCTGTCGCACGGTTCATCCATTTAATAACATTTTCACGACGTAATAGATGGGAAAGCGGGCGGGTGGCATATATCAGCAATAATGACCATATCGTGCCGAGTAATATGTGAATGCTCACTAAGCCAAATATCCATAATACGGGTGAATGTCCTTGAGGAATAAACTGGGGCAGGAAGGAGACGTAAAATACGCCTATTTTGGGGTTGAGCACATTGCCCAGCATACCTCTGATAAACCAGTTCTGCGTTTTAACAGGGGAGGAAGCGGTTTCTCCTGCAAGGCTCTGGCTGGGACGCACAATCATCTGAATACCCAGCCAACATAAGTAAAGCGCACCACACCATTTCAGAATATTAAATGCCTGTTCGGAGACGGCAATTAATGTGCCAAGGCCAAATGCCACCATCGCGCCCCAAATAAAACATCCTGCATTAATACCTAAAGCAGCGTGCAGGGCTTTTTTGCCGCCCTCAACGGCCGCTGTCCTTAAAACCAGAGCCGTGTCCAAACCCGGAGTTGATGTGAGTAATGTAGCGGCAACGATGAATGCCAGCAGAGCATCAGTAACCAACATGGTAATCTCCGAAAATAAGAATTTAATTGAAGCTTATATATTTGACCGGCACCGATTTTGTCAACCAAACGCCATTATCTGCCTGATGGAATTTAAAGCCCTGTTCATGCATTAACTGGGCGTTAATTTTTAGGATATCCGGCTTGCCATGACGCTGCCCGACTTTAATGGCTGTGGCTTCATCTGCCGATAAATGCACGTAATGGCGCGAGCCTGCCACCAATCCCTGCTGGAAAATCGAATCCAGAAAACGGATGGCTGTACCGTGATACAAAACCGTCGGCGGGACTTGCGCTTGGTAACTAATATTGACCTTTTGGTTTGAATGCCCCTGTACCGCTCTGATTCGTTTTTGATCGTCAGAAATGGCAAATCGCTTTTTATCATTGGTTTCGACGATCGTTGCGATCAGCGCATAATTCAAGTGCTTACCATGTTTCTCCGCACATTTAATCAGCTCACCGATATCTGCCCACCCTTCATTATCCAGCGTTAGGCCAATAGATTCAGGTTGATGGCGTAACACATAGCTTAAAAATTTGCTTATTTTGGTATCGACTTGAGCCATTTTTTACCTATTAATATGAATTCTCTTGTTTGAAGGTGTCTCTTTATACTCGCTTCATCACCCAACGCCTTAAATAATCATCCAGTAGTGCATAGCTGCGTTCACGCTTATCCTTGAGTTCGCAACGAGACAATGTTTCATCAAGTTCTGATTCAATAAAGGCGTGAACCCTCAGCTTACGCAGGCCATATTCTGACTCATTCGCTAATCTTTTACTCCGCAATAGATCACTAATTTCCGCTTTCAATTGAGGATCATCGACTGTACCTGCCACCAGCGTTTCAAAATCAATCGGCGGTACGCCCTTCCCCATCTCAATCCAGCGAACAGCAAGTAATGGGCGCAATACGTAAAAGTATTTTTTTAGCCGAACTTCTTCACCTTGCAGATAACCTCGAAAGTTTTTCTTTGCCATCGAAAGATAGTGGTAGCGCGCTTTGATACCCGAAAAGAAATGCGGCACCATCGTTTTTAATCCATTGGTAGCGGCCGGATCTGCCTGATAAATAATTGGCGAATCTAACCATTCCATTAAAGTTGGATTCGCCTGTTTCAGTAACTTTAGTGTCTTACGCAGTTCCCACCCGCAGATATCCAGCTCATCGCTGATCGGCAGTTCGATCACATCCCGCCCTGCTTCTACAATGAGATACCAATCCACGGGATGGACATAAATAAACCGCACATCGTAATCACTGTCGGGTGAGGCAAAGCCCCACCCACGACTGCCGGATTCACAGGCGTACAGTATCTGCACGCCATACCTTTTCTCTATGCCAGCCAATTCCTGTTTGATACGGGTACGCATGACAGAGCTAACTGCTGTTGTTTTCTTTTCCATTACTTCCATTTTTCCTATGACTATTTTTATCCTTTTACGCAAACTACCTGACGCAGGGTATGCACAATTTCCACCAGCGATGACTGAGCTTCCATCACAGCATCAATATCTTTGTACGCCATTGGGATCTCATCAATCACATCGCTGTCTTTACGGCATTCTACATGCGCAGTTGCGCGCTTTTGATCGCTTACGGTGAAACGTTTTTTCGCCTCAGTACGGCTCATTACACGCCCCGCTCCGTGGCTGCATGAACAGAAACTTTCTTCGTTTCCAAGGCCACGGACGATATAGCTTTTCGCGCCCATTGAACCCGGAATGATCCCCATCTGGCCTTTACGGGCAGATACCGCACCTTTACGTGTTACCAAAACCTCCTCACCGTAATGCTGTTCACGCTGAACGTAGTTATGATGGCAGTTCACGGCTTCCTCCTGTGTCGTAAACGGTTTTGGGATCTCGCGTGACAAAGCTTCAAGCACGTGGTGCATCATCACTTCCCTGTTCTGGCGAGCGTAATCCTGTGCCCAACCAACCGCTTCCATGTAATCATCAAAATAACGACTACCTTCTTCGAAATAAGCCAAATCACGGTCTGGCAGGTTCGCAATATGCTGCTGCATATCTTTCTGCGCCAATGAGATAAACAAGTTACCGATGGCGTTACCCACCCCACGGGAACCGCTATGCAGCATCACCCAGACACGATCTGCTTCATCAAGGCACAATTCGATGAAATGGTTACCGGTTCCCAGTGTTCCCAAATGCTGATGGTTATTGGTGTTCAGTAATTTTGGGTATTTATCGGTAATACATTTGAAACCATCCGCCAACGTCGCCCAATGCTGATCCACAAGTTCCGGCGCGCGATGCCAAGAACCCTTATCACGACCACCACGATTCACAGTACGTCCATGTGGTACAGCCGCTTCGATGGCATGGCGGATATTCAGCAAACTATCCGGCAAATCTGATGCCACCAGGGAAGTACGCACTGCAATCATTCCACAACCGATATCCACACCAACCGCTGCGGGTATGATGGCTCCACGTGTTGGGATCACGCTACCAATGGTCGATCCTTTACCGACATGAACATCCGGCATTACCGCCAGATGTTTGAATACAAAAGGCATCTTGGCCGTGTTCTGTAATTGGGTAATGGCTTTCGGATCAACAGGGACTCCGTTAGTCCACATTTTTATTTGAGCACCATTTTCTTGCGTCAATAAATTGTAAGCGTTGGTTTTCATTTCAATCGTTGTCATTTTTGTTCTCCTTTAATTTGTACCAGTCCATTCAGAACTTGATCTAAACCGCCATATACCGAAATTTGATTGATTCGTTCAGCGATGCTTTCCAGTGTTTCCAGCTCTTTCAAACGCAGAGCAATCGGGTTGTTTTCCATCACTTTCGCGGTATTCAACAGTGAACGGGTCGCCGCAGTTTCTTCACGACGGCGGATCACATTGGCCTGTGCTGCTTTCTCTGCTTCTACTACCCGCGACAGAATAGTCTTCATCTCGCCGGGTAAAATAATGTCTTTTACACCGAGAGAGACCACTTCTAAACCAAAACCCGCTGTTATCCGCTGGACTTTTTCATTTATCAGTTCATCAATCGCCTGTTTATCTTCCAGCAATTCATCCAATGAACGGGTTCCCACCATTTCACGCAAAGCAAATTGCAGTTCGCGGTACAGATATGCCACTGGCTCGCTCAATTGCTCGTAAGCCATCAGCACGTCGTGATAACGCCAGTTAGCAGATAAATTAATGCGCAAGTTCACTTTGTCCCGGGTCAAAATTTCCTGCCCACCCACCTCCAATGCCTGTAATCGGGTATCGACAATTTCAACCGTCACATCATGACCAACTTGCCAATAACCCGCCTGGCCGGGCTGCAATAACTTCTGCGCCACGCCATCAACTTTCAAAATGCCGACATGCCACGCTGGAACTTGAGCAATCAATACGCTATCTATGCCTTTCACGCTATGTTTACGCACCATAGAAGACACCAGCACAGAAGCTAGCTCGGAGGAAACCTCCAGTTCCGAGGCCTTAAGTACCTCAACGCAACGTGGATTACCGTTCTTCCAATATAAGTAGCGGGTCGCGGGGGATAGAATTTCCACCAATACGTCGTGTTCATACAGCAGCCCCATCTCATCATCAGCAATCTGGATTTCATCACAATACTGTTCTACCCAATCAATATGCTGATGGCGAAAATACTCCGCCAAACTTTCTTCAACTTGTGGCCATGAACGAGTATCGACAAGCTCTACAGAAATATCGTGACCAAAGCGCCAATAACCTTTTAGGCCTGGCTGCAACAACTGCTGCACGATGCCATCGCTTTTCAAAACTCCGATATGCCATGCCGGAATTTGAGTAATCAGCACACTTTCCAATCCCTTCACATTGCGTTTACGTATCTTTGAAGGCTGTAATAGAGAAACCAACTGTGAGGAAACCTCTTGTTCCGTGGTTGGGCATACTTCAATCCGGCGCTGATCACCGTTTTTCCAATATAAACGACGCGTCGCTGGTGGCAGGATTTCGGTCAGTAAATCATGTTCATACAGCAGCCCGATCTCATCTTCAGTAAGCTGAATATCATCACAATGCTGAGCAACCCAATCCGTATGGTACTGGCGCAAGTGTTCTGCCAGTTTTGCTTCAATTTCGTTGCTATTAAGTTCAAATACCGTCAGTCTCAGCTTGTTAAACCAATCGATGAAACGATATTTACCCGCCGTTAAAATCTGTTGGTATTCACCCTCTTTTGCCAGTAAGCCAATTTGTCCCTGCAATAATTTGATTTTTTTCATCATTGTTATTTTCCTTTTTTATATTCCCTTCACTCGGAAAACCGAACATCAGGGCGAAACCAAGGGGGGAACACATCGGTACTCAAACAGCGGTAGCTCAGTATCCTGCCCTTGGCTCAGCGACATCAGCCGGGTCTTCAGAATGGTGGCTCTCGACGGGCAGCCACAGGGTTTTACTTCTACGTTTTATTTTGTGTTTTACCGGGAAAGTAAAAGACCATATCCCTTATATGGAGTGAACCTGGGACTCGAACCCAACGTAACCCTATGTTGTTCACGAAATGTCTTTCTACTGACGGAATACATGTGGCGCAATGACCTCATGCCATCACCCATGTACCGGCTGGGTTTAACCCCATGCTATTTCAGTGTGCGGACATACGAGTTATTGCCAATTGCATGCCAACTTTGAAAAAAAACAGAAATATTTATATCTATTTGAAAATTAATTATTTTTATTTGAATCTGTTTTAGTGATTGTTTTTACAGTCGATTTTTTTTATCTTTTCATATCGTTGTTTATAAAATTAGATAATTGCATCACAGGGGAGAGCATGAAACGCAGAGTTGTCATTGGGATTTTGGGTACGAAGTTGGATAGACGGGGCAAAAAGGCCAATCGCTGGACAAAATGGCGCCCTACGATTGGTATGTGCCAGCAAGCGGAGTTGCCGATTGACAGGCTGGAACTACTCTACCAAACCAATGATTATGGTTTAGCACAAAGAGTGAAGGAGGATATCGCAGAGACTTCGCCAAAAACGAAAGTGGTTTTGCAAGAGCTCAAAATTGAAGACGCGTGGGATTTTGAAGAAGTCTATACCGCTCAGCTTGATTTTGCCGTGCGTTATCCTTTTGATACTGAAAATGAAGAATATCTGGTACATATCACAACAGGCACACACGTCGCCCAAATTTGCTGGTTTTTGCTGACCGAAGCCCGTTACCTGCCCGCCCAGTTGCTCCAGACTTCCCCTAGAAATGGCGATCGTGAGAGCCATCCTGAAGGCAACTACACCATTATCGATTTGAATCTCAGCCGCTATACCACCCTGACCAGCCGTTTTTTGCATGAACAGCAGGAACAGGTCGCATTTCTGAAATCGGGTATCGCCACGCGCAATGCTAATTTTAACCGCTTGATCGACCAAGTTGAACGTGTCGCCTTGCGTTCTTCCGCCCCAATTTTGCTGACGGGGCCAACAGGTGCAGGTAAGTCTTTTCTGGCTCGCCGGATCTATCAGTTGCGGCAATCCCGCCATTTGATTCAAGGCCGTTTTGTGGAAGTAAACTGCGCGACCCTGCGCGGTGATAATGCAATGTCCACACTATTTGGTCATGTTAAAGGAGCGTTTACGGGTGCCATTCAGCCGCGTACAGGGCTACTGCGTGAAGCCGATGGCGGCATTTTGTTTCTTGACGAAGTGGCAGAACTGGGGTTGGATGAGCAGGCTATGCTGCTAAAGGCTATTGAAGAGAAAAGCTTCCTGCCTTATGGTTCTGATAAAGAAGTTCACAGTAATTTTCAGTTAATTGCCGGTACTCACCGCGATCTGCACACTTGGGTGGTACAAGGGAAATTCCGTGAAGATCTGTACGCCCGTATCAATATGTGGACTTACCAACTCCCCGGTCTGGCGCAGCGTCGTGAAGATATTGAGCCGAACATTGAGTATGAACTTGCCCGATATGCACAGATGCAGCAGACACAGGTTCGCTTCGATAAGGAAGCGCGACTGATTTACCTGCATTTTGCCTGTTCAGAACAGGCGCAATGGCGGGGCAACTTCCGTGAGTTAGGCGCATCCGTCACACGTATGGCAACATTCGCCGAAAACGGACGCATCAATCAGCATTTGGTTGAAGAGGAAATTACGCGGCTCAAACAGAATTGGCAGGATAATGGGCTTTCTTCCCTGCTGCCGAATCATTTGCCGGAAGTTGATCTGTTTGACCGCCAACAGTTGGAAACGGTCATTAAAATCTGCCGTGAGTCTGCCAGTTTATCCGAAGCGGGCCGCAAGCTGTTCGCCGTTTCCCGCCAACAAAAGAAGCAGCCCAATGATGCCGATAGGTTACGCAAGTACCTTGCCCGATTCGGTCTGGGCTGGGATAGCATTCAAAATGATTAGGAGATAAATAAAATGGAACTGAAATTTTTAGGCACCAGCGCGGGGGTTCCTACGAAAGAGCGCAATGTCACCAGTCTGGTTCTGGATTTACGGGGTATCCGCAATGCGCTGTGGATGTTTGATTGTGGTGAGGGAACACAGCACCAGATCCTCAACTCCTCTATCAAGATCCCGAAACTGGAGAAGATTTTTATCACCCATCTACATGGCGATCATATCTTTGGCCTACCGGGGTTACTGTGCAGCCGTTCGATGGGCGGCTCCACCGATCCCGTGACGCTATACGGGCCAAAGGGAATACGGCAGTTTGTAGAAACCACATTGCAGTTGAGCGGCTCCTTCCTCACTTATCCACTGGATATTGTCGAAGTGCAATCCGGACTGCTGTTTGATGATGGCGAGTTGAAAGTCACGGCTTACGCCCTTAACCATCGCGTGGAATGCTATGGCTATCGCATTGAAGAACATGACAAACCCGGGGGTCTAAATACCCAGAGACTTAATCAGGATAATATTCCCCGTGGCTCGTGGATGCAGACCTTAAAACAAGGAGGTACAGTGACATTAGAAGATGGCCGTACGGTGTGTGGCAAAGATTATCTGGGTGCACCGATTTCCGGTAAGTCGCTGGCCATTTTCGGCGATACGACACCAACGCCCGAAGCACTGAAGCTGGCGGCCAATGTTGATGTGATGGTGCATGAAATTACGCTGGAAGATGCACTTGCCGAAAAGGCCAATAACAATGGGCATTCCACCACAAAGCAAGCAGCGACACTGGCGCGCGATGCCAAAGCAAAACACTTTATCGCAACACATATCAGCGGACGTTATGGTATAGAAGATTGCCCGCGATTATTAGCGGAATGTCGGGAAATATTCCCCAATACCGATTTGGCAGAAGACTTTGCGATATTTATAGTTTAATAAAGCATCAATTTGCACATTTGATACTCTTATCAAGATCAAATGTGTTTACCCGACAACGATACAAAGCTTTCCTTAGATCCAGTCTACGAATAATATTTAAAATAGTAGTTTCATATTTTAATATATTTCATTAACTTATTGTTTTATAAACACTTAATTTTAATAAATTCATAATTTATGAAATAATAAAACCATTTTTTATCATTTTATTTTTTGTCACCATTTTTAGGTGACATATTAACATTTTTTTAACCAATATAATGCTCGCAATGACACCTCCACTTAATATGCAAGCATCAAAGCTAGCATTTAGCTAGTGTCGCCTATTGGTAGGTAAATAATATATATACTGAAGGAAATTATAAATAAAAATTAACATTAAATAAATTAACTAACAACCAAAATAACGATGATAAAAACTTGGAAAATAAATCCAAATTTCTTATTTCATCGCAATTTTTAATTAAAAAACCAGAGAGTCAATAATGAATTCAATCATAAAAACAGATATTAAAGAAAGTATGTATAATATTTTTACAGAAAACACAGATAATATCTGGTCTGACTGGCTTGATGAAAAAGAATTAAAAAAGCTGACAGATCACCCTGTACTCCAGTCATTTAATGATAGTACAGCTAGTGAAGAAATGTTAAAAACATTCCTAATTCAACATTGCTACTATTCTCGTCATTTTACACGTTATTTAATCGCGCTTATAAGTAAATTAGACGTATTTGAAGATATAAAAGATCTTCTTCACAATTTACTGGAAGAAATGGGATTAGAGGATGAAAACAAAATCACTCATGCTGAGCTTTTTCAGAGAACATTGAAGACTGTCGGTGCTGATATCAATAGTCAAAAACCTTTTGAAAATACAACCGCTATGGTTGACGCTATGTTTTCTTTCTGTCTTTCAGATGATCCGTTAGAGGGGCTGTCAGCCATGTGCCTTGGCGCAGAAGCTATCGTTCCCTTAATTTATAAGCCCGTATTAAATCGTTTAATGACATTGAATTACAATAAGGATGCAACAGAATTCTTCACACTCCATATTGAAGAAGATGAAGATCATGCTATTAAAATGTTTGAGATCATAGATAGACTCACTAGGCAGGACGAATCATTACGCCTCAAAGCCATCAATATTGGCAGTGAAATGATAAGAAAACGCGTCAAAATGCTGGATAGTGTCTGGGAAAGTGAAATTGTTCGTAAGAACAATGTAGAAAAGGCCGACTTAAATAATCAAAAAAATGATCTTTCCTTTAATTCTTCTGATTTTTGGCGTGTCAACCACAAATCAACACCTTCTATTCCTGAGAAACTAATTCATAAAAACGTCATTAACAGTCATAGTCATGGTGAAAATAAATTTTCAGAAGAAAGAAAACATAAAGTCAATATCGTCAATTTGCCCACTAAAACAATCAGTATGACATTAGGTCATCTTGAACCCGGACAATCGACGAATCTGCACCGACATAATTATGAAACTGTCATCTATATCATTGAAGGGGATGGCGTATCAAAAATAGGAAATAATGATGTTGCTTGGTCAGCAGGAGATGCCATTTATATCCCATCCTGGGTAGAACATAAACATAGCAGTGTGAATCAGAATCAATGCCTTTATATTGCTTGTGAAAATGCTCCTTTATTACAAAATATTGGTAACATCGCACTTCGTGAAGAATTAGAATAATTAATAAAGAAGGTGATTTATTATGTCATTAGCCACATTTTCTACATTTGAAGCTATTGCTAGCACAACTAAATCAATAAATTTAGCGCAACGATTTGTCATGGAAAACTCGTCTCTTGATAAAGACTGTTTTATCGGGCCAGACGGCTCATTGAGTTATTCCCAGCTTGCATTTTTTGTCCAAAAAAGTGCTTCTGCTATGTCGTTAAAAAAAATAGAAAAAAATACAGCAGTCATCCTCTGCCTCAATGACAGCCGGGAATTAGCTATTATTTTTTTTGCCAGTTTAGCAATTGGAGCGTTACCGGTCGTTATTAACCCGAAATTACCGGCTAATACTCTTGATTACATACTGGGGGAATTTGATACCCCTTTTATTTTCCTCGATGAGGATAATCAAATATCTATTGCAGCTGAAGCGAAAGAAAATACTATCCGTATTAAAAGGAGTGCCGATCTTTCGGCATTCTGTGATTGGATGCCTGAAAACACCAATGATAAATGGCATGATTTTTTGGAAAAAACCCATTTTGAGCCTGCTTTCATTCAATATACCTCAGGATCGACTGGAAAACCCAAGGGAGTGATTCACAGCGTTACATCAATTTTGTCTTCCTGTGAACATTTTTCTAAACATCAATTAGGTTTAACTACAACAGACATTATCTATTCAACACCAAAAACATTTTTTGGTTATGGTATGGGAAATACCCTATTTTTCCCGCTATTTATCGGCGCCACTGCAATTATAGATAGCCTTTGGCCTTCAATAACAAGGGTTACGGATAATATTAAACAATTTCAACCAACTGTTCTGTTGGCGGGGCCGATGATATTTCGTTTATTACTTGAAGATGATGAATTTAAACAAAATTGCCATCTTCGTCTGGTCGTTTCTTCTGGCTCAATGTTACCTGCACCTCTAAAAGAATCCTGGTTTCAGCGGCTCAATATAGTGATACATGATGCATTTGGCGCGACTGAAACATGCCATGCTTTTGCGACAACTTATGGTCATCCATCCCGATCAGGAAGCATTGGAAAATTTATTGCCGGGTGTACAGGAAAGATTGTTGATAAAGATGGAAAAACCGTTCCGGCTGGGGAAACTGGCGTGCTTATGCTGAGTTCAGAATCCTTAGCTCTGGGATATTGGAATAACCATCAAGATACAAAGATCAAGTTTTCCAACGGTTGGTATCGCACTGGAGATCTATTTTCGCAAGACGACGAAGGATTCCTTTATTATCACGGCCGTGAAGATGAACAGTTCAAGGTATTAGGACGCTGGTTGGTGCCGGTAGAAATAGAAAAACTCGTCCATTCCGCTTTTCCAGAAATTGGTGATGCATTTATGATCCCTTGGATGGATAGTATCCAAGAATGCAGACCTGTTTTATGTCTGAAAACTTCTTCCAGTGAATTTGAAGCAATCAGCCAACAGATAGCCAATTTTATCAGCCACCAAGTAGAAAGTTATAAACATCCCTATGTTTATCTCAATTTAGAACAATTCCCACTGAATGGAAACGGTAAAATTGATCGTAAGTCGATGATCGAAATAGCACGCCAAAAAATTACTGACCAAAATATGTCTTCTCATCCTCGGAGAATTAATTATGCTCAATCTTAATGAATTTCTTGCTTATGGTGAAGAAGGATATAATTTGGTGCCAGTATGGAAAAATATCAAAAAAACACAGATATCTCCTATTAGCATTTACGAAACCTTAGCTAACAAAAGCTATAGTTATCTTTTTGAGTTATCTGAAAAATATGAAGATAAATATAGAGCAACCTATTCTATTGTTGGGCTTCCATGTCATCAACGGATCGAAATTAAAGATTATTCAATCAAAGTATTTGACGAAAATAATGCTCAGACTCATATAACAGATATTCCCCCACTGGATGCTCTGCGGCAAATACTGACAAGCTATCGTGTACCAAAAATTGATCAATTACCCAATTATGCTGGTGGGTTGTTTGGTTATTTTGGCTTTGAAACCACACGGCTCATCGAGCCTAAGCTCCAAGCCAATACACGTAAAAAAACATTAGTTGATTTACCGGACATATTACAAATAGTCAGTCAAGAATTGATCGTTGTAGATCATATAAATGATCTCATCTATGTCATTGTCCATGCAAAACCAACTAAATCTCAAAATTTTACTGATGCAAATCTAAGAATAAACCAGATTATCAGTGAACTGGAAAAGATCCCCTATCAACAACAGGCTAACTTCAGTCCTTCTACTACCACTGATAGAACGACTTGGTTCAAGGACATGGAGTCTCATTTTCCACAGCATGACTTTCAAATGGCCGTCAACAAGATCAAGGAGTACATCAAGGCAGGTGATGCCATGCAGGTTGTTTTATCCCAAGCCATGTCCCGACCATTAAAAGCCAATGCCATACAGCTTTATCAAGCACTAACCAGTATGACAAACACACCGTACTGTTATTTGATGAATGTCGAAGATAGCCATATTGTCGGCGCATCCCCTGAAATGATGGTCTCCCTGCATCAAAACAAATTGATCAGCCATCCGATGGCAGGAACTCGGCATCGTGGCATGAACCAGCAAGAAGATGATGCACTGAAAGCCGAGCTACTTGCAGATAATAAAGAAATTGCCGAACACATTATGCTTGTTGATCTGGCACGCAATGACATTGGACGCGTAGCTAAGACAGGCAGTGTTACGGTCAATAACCTGTTAAGTGTTGAGTATTTCTCTCACGTTATGCACATAGTGTCGGAAGTATCCGGTGAAAAAATGGATGGTATCGATGAAATAGACGTCATCAGCAGCACTTTTCCGGCGGGAACACTCAGTGGAGCACCCAAGATCCGGGCTCTGGAGATCATTCATGAATTAGAACCCTATGGCAGGGGCGTTTATGGTGGTTGCTTAGGTTACATCACTTGGAACGGCGATATTAATCTCTCTATCACCATCCGGACAGGGTTACTTCATCAGGGACAACTGTATGTACAGGCCGGTGCTGGAATTATCGATGCTTCCAGAGCGGAACGTGAGTGGCAAGAAACGATCGAAAAAAATAGTATGATGATGCATGCAGCATATCAAGCAGAGCAATTTTCTTTATGAAATGGTATAGGAAATAAATCATGTATTTCATTATAGATAACTATGACTCCTTTACTTATAATATTGCCCAATATTTGGGTATGCTTGGTATAGAGGTTTTAGTCAAAAAAAATGATCGAATTACCTTAGAATATATCGAACAACATAACCCGACTGGATTAATTATTTCACCCGGCCCTTGTACCCCGAATGAAGCAGGAATATCAACACTTGCCATTCAACATTTTGCTGGAAAAATTCCAATTTTAGGTATTTGCCTTGGTCATCAATGTATAGCACAAGAATTTGGTGGGAAAGTTCTCAGAGCCAATAAAGTGTATCATGGCCATACTTCAACAATCACCCATAATGATAAAAACTTATTTGCCAATTTACCCCAAGATATTAAAGTTGGTTGTTATCATTCATTGGTAGTAGATGACTTGCCGGAATGTTTAACCGTGACAGCAAGGTCATGTGATGAATACAATGACATTATGGCACTCAAACATAATGATTTTCCTATATATGGAGTACAATTCCACCCTGAATCTATTCTCTCTGATTTCGGACTGGATATGCTTAAAAATTTCATCAAGATAACACAAGAATGGAAGCCGATGAATAGAATACAATAATCCGCGCTGGCAATATCAGTAGCTATATACTTGCCATAAATTATATAGTCTTACAAATAATCATAATGTAATAAATCATTTTATACATTGATCTTAAAGGAAATATTGACCAATGATTACGCCAGAAGAAATAAAAAAAATTATTAGTTCGGAAAATATTGGTGCCGGTAACTTTATTCATCACCTAAATAACTATTTTAGCGAACGAGAAATGAGTCCAAAAATAACATGTGATGTACCAACATATGATAATCCAGAAGAAGAAAAATCACAGTTTGAAATTAATGATCTTGTTAAGATATCAGATCAGTTGTCAGGGGCTTATATTGCACTAGGCGTCCAAAAACGGGAACCAGTGGCATTATATTTTGATGATACTATTGACTATTTAATTCATTTTATTGCACTGAACAATATAGGCTCGTTTCCTATTTTTGTGAATGGCGATCTCAGTAGTCATATTGCTATGTCGTTTATGCAGAATAGCGGAACAAAATTTATTATTTCAACGGAAGAAAGAATTCACTCACTGGGTGATAAAGCTGCTGGCATCCAGTTTGTTACTCCCAATGAATTGAATTTATTAAAAAAACCCATTTCAAGATATTACCAACATCATGCAAACGATATTATTCTGTTAGGGCATACTTCCGGCACAACCGGTTTGCCAAAGCCAGTTATTTTTACCCATGAATCTATGTTTCACGGTATTTTGAAAGAAGTCGCTAAGCAACGCGGAAAACAAATATTATCCATGTTCCCGCACTCTCACGGAGCCTCTATGACATTGATCATGTTGACATTGACACGAGGTGCGGCAATACATATTCAATCAAAGAAAACCGCTTTTGACATTTTAGATTCCATTGAACAAATTAAACCTGACACCGTTGCTGCTTTTCCCAAAATATTTGTTGATCTATGCAGAGAAGACCTCGATGACTGGGATCTTAATTCTATTTCCCACTGGGTTTCCACAGGTGACGCGAATCACGAACCCCATATACGAAAGTTGATTTCTTATGGTCATCATTTCGTTGATGGCAAAAAAGCGCGTGGATCTTTCTTCATCGACAATCTTGGCTCTTCAGAATTCGCATTTGCCATGTTCAGAAATATTCATCAACCAAAAACAGACAGATATGATCGTTGTATTGGAATACCTTTTTCCTGGGTTGATGCTGCCATACTTGATGCAGACGGAAATGTTCTCCCCAATAACCAAGTCGGTATGTTGGGCGTTATTTCAAAATCAGTAACCACGGGTTACTGGAATAACCATCTCCTGACCGAGAAAAACCGGGTTAATGGTTATTGGTTAACAGGTGATTTGGTTTACCGTACCAACGACGGTTTCTTTTACCACGTTGATCGTACATCAGATTGGATTAAGACTCCCCAAGGGCCACTTTACAGTACCCAATGTGAAGAGTGGCTGTTGAAAAATATCGATAGTATTTTTGATATCAGCATTGTCGCTACCTCCCTGCCCAATGGCGATCAACAGACAACGGCTATCGTCGAGCTGAAAGCAGGGCACGAAATTTCGCCGGCCACACTGTTACAAAACATCAACGCCTGTCATCAGGAAAAACAATGGCCATTGATCGACAATATTGTTTATCAATCCGCTGACAACGATCTCGGCGTCACAGGGAAAAAACTCAAAAGAAAAATCAGAGATCGTATGCCTGAAGATAATTCAATGGTAACTGAAGAAGGAAATTAATATGAAAACTTGCTTAATTACGGGTGCCAACAGAGGCATCGGATTTGAAATTGCGAAAAAATTGGGTGAACGAGGCCATCGGGTAATACTTTCAGGCCGTGATATACCTGCGCTTGAACATAGTGTTTCACAATTGACCCAAATGGGAATAACCGCCGATTTGCTTCATTTGGATGTCACAGATCCAGAATCCATAAAATCTGCGGCAAATTTACTGCTCAGCGCCAATACGACCCTTGATGTACTGATTAATAATGCTGGTGTTTTTCTGGATTCAATCCAAAAACCCAGCGAAACCTCTCTGGATGACATCCATAAAAGTCTGACGGTCAATTTGGTTGGCCCCTGGCTCGTCACCCAAGCATTTTTACCCTTACTCAATCGTTCAGAAGAAGCTCGACTCATTTTTATATCTACCGATCTTGCCGCGTTATCCCAAGCTGCTGACCCGCATTCAAAATATAACAGAATCGAAGGTCCAGCTTATCGAGCCTCCAAAGCCGCTCTGAACATGCTCGCGTTACAATGGGCGAAAGAATTTCGTGATTCGAAGATTTCTGTCAGTGTATGCAGCCCGGGTTGGTGCAGAACGGGCTTAGATAGCCAAATTAGTTCAGAACAGGCACCAAATTCTGCTGCCGAAGGTGCTGATACGGTTGTTTGGCTGGCCTTAGATAAGGGCAGAGAACAACACGGCCATTTTTATTCAGCTCGCCAGACTATTGATTGGTAATGTCCTAAGATAAAAAATGTATGGAGATAACATCATGACAATAAATGAAAATATCGATATCACCGTTCAGCAAACTGAAACAGCGTCCTATATAGACAATCTGGTTGTTCAGGGAAAAATCGCCCAAAAAGAATTGGAAAAACAGTCAGATGAAGATATTGATAACGTTCTTCACCATTTGGCAAAAATATTTTCCACTCACTGCCGGGAATGGGCTGAAAAAGAGCTTGCTGTGACCCGTATCGGCAATGCCGACGATAAAGAACACAAATTAGCTTTGGTAGTGAACCAAGTATTTAAGGGATTATATGGCACCAAAACCCATGGTCGTCTTGGTGGAACCCAAAGGCTTATTGAATATGCCAGTCCAGTTGGATTGATCTTTGCCGTTGTCCCATTAACAAATCCGATTCCAAACTCGCTTTTCAAGATCATGCTTTCCATCAAAACTCGCAACGCCATCATTTTCAGTTATCCCGGTAAAACTGGCAAATTGGCAGATGAATTTATTGGTCTGGTACAACAGGTTCTTACCGAGCACGGATTGCCCGTTTCATTGGTTCAAGTCTGCACGCCTCCAAGCCATGATAAAACCCATATGCTGATGCAGCACCCCGGTGTAGACATGATCCTTGCGACAGGAGGAAGAAATCTGGTGCATGCGGCTTACAGTTCTGGTAAACCCGCGTTTGGCGTAGGGCCTGGCAATGTCCCTGTCTATATCAGCCGTTCCGCTCACATTCAGAAAGCTGCCGCCAATATTGTTAATGGCAAGATATATGATAACGGCATCGTTTGCGGCTCAGAGAGCAACCTCATAGTACATCCTGCAAGCAAAAATGACCTGATCTCGGCTCTGGAAGCCAATGGTGCGGCAATCTTGACAAGCAGCGAAGTTGAGCAGGCTATCCAGACGTTATTTAATCCAGAAACCCAGTATGTAAGCCGTGAAAATATTGGTGTCTGCGCGGCATCTTTGGCTGCTAAAGCCAACATTTCACGCACTTATCCCATTAAATTGCTTGTTATACCCGCAGAAATAGGCAGGCATGATTTTCTCAGCAATGAAAAAATGGCGCCAGTACTTACTCTATATACTGCTGATGAAGAAAATGGAGTTTCTCTTGCCTATTCGTTGATTTGTAACGAGGGAGCAGGGCATACGGCTGTAATACACAGCGAAGATCCAGAAGAAATTCATCAATTTTCAACCGTCATGCCTGCCGGACGCATTTTGGTGAATACATCAGCAACACAGGGCATGCTCGGGGAAACCACTGAGCTACCTGTATCATTCATGCAAGGCAGTGGGACTTTTGGCCACAATCATTCAACCGATCCGATCATCTGGAAGCACTTAGTCAATATCAAACGTGTCGCACACGGCCTACACTGATTTTGCTAATACTTGCGAATTTACGTAATTTGGGAAGTAGATATAATGAAGATACAGTGTATTGGTGCAGGCCCCGCAGGGTTAGTGTTTTCCATTCTGGCAAAAATGCAGGATCATAACCGTGATGTCGTTGTATACGAACGTAACTTATCAAATGTTACAACGGGTTGGGGGCTTGTACTTTCTGAGCCGATGTTACAGCAGTTAGCCAATATCGATCCCAGTATTGTTGAACAGCTCAGACCTCATATTTCAACATTAAACCATATTGATATTTATATAAAAGAAAAAACGTTCCGTTCATCTGGATACCAATTCCTTGCGATCAGTCGGTTAGAAATGATCAATACCCTTAGGAAAAAGGCACTGGATCTGGGTATCAAGATTAATTACGACTCTTCACTGAATGCTGAAGATCTTATTAACCTCCCCGCTGATTTGACTGTTATTAGTGATGGCGCCAACAGTAAGATAAGGCATCAGTTAAAAAATGAATTCGACACTAACATTAATGAAGGAAAGAACCTATATTTATGGTTAGGAACTTCACATCTATTTAACGATACCTTTAACTTTATTTTCGAGCAGACAGAAACGGGTTGGTTTTGGGCACATTGTTACAAATTTGAGAATAATCATTCTACATTTGTTGTCGAATGTACTCATGAAACTTGGGTAAAAACAGGATTTGCACATATGGATGAGAAACAAACCATTGCATTTCTTGAAAAGGTCTTTCACCGACATTTATGCGGCCATCCATTGCAAATCAATGATACGTGCCGTGAAAAAGCCTATTGGCGGCGTTTTGTTACACCAGTCAGCAAACACTGGTCTCACGATAAAAAAGTTTTATTAGGAAATGCAGCGCATTCCGCCCACTTTTCCATTGGTTCTGGGACTAAGCTAGCAATAGGTGATGCCATTGCTCTGGCAGAAAATCTGAAATCAAGCAATAAACTGGACTCAGCCTGCTTTACAGATTATCAGCACAATCGTCAAAATGAATCATCTAATTTACATATTGCAGCACAAAGTTCTCAATCTTGGTTTGAAAATGTTGAATCATTAATTGAAAATGACCCATTAGAATTCTCTATATCTTTGCTTTTGAGAAGTGGTAGACTATCACGCGATGAACTCACCATAAACCTGTTATAATAAGGTTTTCAAAGAATCAGATTTATATTTTATTCATCTTTTTATATCAATTGAAATAGTAAATGGGAGTCACCAATGAATTACGCAAAAATTTCACCTAAAATAATGAACCCTCTGTATAAATGTTATGATGAAATACAGAAATGTGAATTAGACCAATCACTTATTCTTTTGGTTGAAATGCGAACCTCACAAATTAACGGCTGTGCTTACTGTTGCAGACTCCATGCAGAAATGGGGCGTAAATTAGGTATTGAGGAAGAAAAGCTGGATAAGTTACCCGGTTGGTTTAACTCCCGTATTTACAATCAAAAAGAAGTACTGGCACTGGAATGGTGTGAAGCATTAACCATTGGTCTTAGGGACAAAGATCTTAATGATCTTAGAGAACGTCTTGAAGAATTATTTTCAGAAAAAGAACTTGTTGATCTGACCTCAGCCATATCAGTAATGAATGCCTTAAACAGAATGGCAATAAGCATCGGTGATCACAGCTAATAAATTATAGTTCTTTTGATAAAGATAGTTGCTTGATTAATCTGTTGAATAATATGTTTCCTGGATTATTTCTTCCAGGAAGCACTATAATCATAAAATTCAGGAGAAGCCTATGTTAAACGGAACTCAATTAAGATACGCGGCTTTAATCGCACGTTATTCACTTGCGATTGCATATCTGGTCGCAGTAGCTGACAGATTTGGTTTATGTGGTGAATATGGAGATCCACAGATTACGTGGGGTAATTTCACGGTATTCCTTGGCGTTGTTAAGCATTTGACCCCTTGGGCACCCGATTTTATGATCCCTATTTTTGGTTGGGGAGCCACTATTCTTGAAGTTGCTCTACCCATATTCCTAATAATAGGTTTTAAAATCAAAGAAACCGCTTTAGTCAGCGCAGCCTTGTTGTTAATTTTTGCTGTTACAATGACAACGACTGGCTTACTTAAAAGCGTGTTTGACTATAGCGTTTTATCTGCATTTTCCTGTTCACTTCTACTCTACTGTTTTGAAAAATTCAGAGTGAGTGAAGATAAAAAGCAATTAAATTAATTTTCCTTAGTATACGTCAGAGCAACATCCACTTCCTATGGTATTGATTATATAAATCAGTACCATTCTACTTATAGTTATTTATAGAAACTATTCCAATTATATTTAATTACACTTAGTTATTACAATATAAATTAATATCCCCATATCAATTTTTAAACTAAAAATATAACAAAAAACATAAAATAGCATTAATATTCAAAAAGATAAGAATCACATCATAATTAATAAAACCCTATAAGTTTTATTTCATAAAATTATTACACCTTGACATTACGCATATGAATTACTTTAATAATCCAAAATATTTAATTCAACTAAAAATAAAATATTTTAATTAGAAACAAGAATAACAAATAATAAAAGAGTAAAAATTTATGATTTTTAATCAAAAAGAAATGAATATAATTCAAGCCAGGGATTTCATGAATGAAATTTTGGTGTCAAAAACAACAACAAATATTTTAAGACAAATGATACAAAAAGATACAGTTATCAAAAGCCCTATTGGAACTTATGTTGGAATTGAATCTTTTATAGCACTATTGAAAATTTGGCACAGAGCCTTTCCTAATTTGGTATATAAAGAAAATAACCTTTACGTTCATAATGAAAATATTATTATTGATTGGGAAGCCGAAGGAAAACATCTTGGTGAATTTTATTCAATTTCTGCGACAGGTAAACAGGTTACTTGCCAGGGAACAACAGAAATTGTTATGAACGATGGAAAAATTATCGATTACCATACAAAAATAAATATTCAAAATATTATTTCACAACTTATAGGTTTACCCTGCTCTCCAACACTTGATATAAGAAATATCGAAATATATAATTTAATTAATAATATATTAGGATATCAGTTATCTTGCAGACAAATAGAATGCCTCTCTCTTTCCACTCTGAATACATCAATTAAAGAGATAGCAAGATTATTATCTATAGAAAGCAACACAGTGAAAACGCACTTAAAAAGGGCTTTCGAAATAATCGGTATTAGCAATAAAAAAATGCTTATGGAATTTATTATTGAACGCCAAGCAATTGAAATACTGGTTCGATTAGGCTTATTTTTAAGAGTTCAAATAAAAAGAAATAATTATTTCGAATAATGGAATACCAGAGAGGGGCTCAATCCAAATGGGGCGTTCTGATTAATCGCCAAACTAAAAGCACCGATCGGACTGAGTTATGCCAATCATAACATCGATACCACGCAGTAGTACAAAAATTAATAATAAATTCCTGATCAATACTCATATTACCCCGCTAAATATTTAACATCTTTTTTATCACTAGCACGGAAACAAATATAAGAAAGTCGTTTTAGTGCTTTCTTTTTTCTAAAACAAAATGAGATATACTCACATTGCCATCCTCATCAAACTCCCCCAAACCCAGCACAACGTGATCAAATTCTCCATTCCATATTTTTTAAACAGTGTTCCATGATATTATTTTAGATAAATATAATTCCAATTTTATTATTGGCTCACAAGAGATACAGCCACATACTATTTTTTGAAGATAAATAAGATTTTCTATGCATTCTAATGCGATTTGTTGTTTATTTAAATAAAATTTATTAGCACCTCTTTAAAATGAATCAGTGACCTCACCTAATATAGATGGAATATATTCTGTACGACAATAAAAATTTGCGTTAGGGTAATCTTTCATTGCGCCTATAAAAACTGAAATTTTTGCATTATCAAGCATTGCGTAATCGTTTTCATCATTACCAAAAACTATAGCATTATTGAAATCGACACCCAATTTACAGAGGGATTGGTACTTATCTTCAGATTGAGGTGTTATATCAAATAGGTTATCTGCCTTATGATGGTTAATATTGTATTTAAAACCTTCACGTTCAAGAAATCGATCGATTTTAGTTCTGCTTTCTCCATCTAATACCAAAATTTTTGTTATCTTTTCACTTAATAGCTCTTTTTCTTCTTTCTCATAAGTAGATAATGTCCTCATATAGTTGTGGAAATCATGATTTATTTCAGAAACAGAAAAATACCATACTCCATCAATAACGTATGGTATCTTTTCTTCTTTCAAGAATGCAATAACTCTAGAAAAATGTTCTGGATTAAAACTATGTGAAAATAAAAAATCACCATTCTGCCAAGCCATCCCTCCATTACACCCAATCATAAGACAATTATGAAGTTCATGCGGTAGCAACGGTAGCATATCTCTGATAGGTCTGGCTGATGCGAAAATAACTGAACCACTACTACATAATTGTTTTATTTTTTCGGCAATCACATTATGTATTGGTTGTCCATTAGTAATAATGGTTCCATCTAAATCAAAAATATATGTTTTCATTCTCAGATTCTCATAAATAGCATCATTGTATGTAAAATGAAAAAAAGATAACAAAAAAAATGGAAGGCAACAACATATTATGCGAACTAGTTTAGTTATATTCAAATTAAAACTAATTGTGGATTAATTTTCTGTAAAATAATTTCATTAATAAATCGATGAGCTAAGTGATCAATTTTATTTATTAAATTTTTTCGGGTATAGCAATTTTTGAAAAAAATTTAGTCTGATTTTTGTTTTTTTGATTCTTAAATGCTTACGACTGTAGGTTTAGGTTTCCTCTCTCAATCACCAGCCTTCCCCCACATCATACAGAATAAAAATTTCTTCCGGCAAACCTTGCGATGAATGCTATCGTGAGTATAATGCGCGACGATTTGCTGGGAGAAAATATGAAATACTGCACCACACACGATGTTACAAAGCATCAAGCTAACGAAAAACTGCCTGCTGGCAGCTTGGGCGCATTATTTTTCCCATTGCAAAACCGATCATTGAAAAAGCCCCTCATTTGAGGGGCTTTTTTTTGCCTGGACAGGCAGGGCTATGAGTAAAAAGAGGAACGTAAACATGGCTAATCCGTTATATCGCAAGCATATCATTTCAATTAATGATCTGAGTCGCACGGATCTGGAATTGGTATTGCAGACGGCAGCAGCATTGAAAGCCAATCCACAGACTGAATTACTAAAACACAAGGCGATCGCAAGCTGCTTTTTTGAAGCCTCTACACGCACCCGCCTCTCTTTTGAAACAGCCATTCAGCGACTCGGCGCTTCCGTTGTCGGTTTTGCTGATAGCAACAATACTTCCTTGGGTAAAAAAGGGGAAACACTGGCCGATACCATTTCTATTATCAGCCAGTATACCGATGCAATTGTGATGCGCCATCCACAGGAAGGCGCCGCTCGTCTTGCTTCTGAATTCTCCGGCCATATTCCTGTCATTAACGCCGGTGATGGTGCAAACCAGCACCCAACCCAGACTCTGCTCGATCTGTTCACCATTCAAGAGACTCAACACAAGCTGGATAACCTGAAAATTGCTATGGTTGGTGATTTGAAATATGGCCGGACTGTCCACTCGTTAACACAGGCACTGGCAAAATTCAGCGGCAACCATTTCTGCTTTATCGCCCCGGATGCTTTGGCCATGCCAAGCTATATCCTGCATATGCTGGATGAGAAGCAGGTCAGCTACAGCATTCACCATAATTTTGAAGATGTCATGCCTGAACTGGATATCCTCTATATGACCCGTGTGCAGAAAGAGCGTCTTGACCCTTCCGAGTACGCCAATATCAAAGCTCAGTTCGTGCTGCATGCCGCTGATCTGGTTAATGTTAAAGAGAATTTGAAAGTGCTGCATCCACTGCCACGTATCGATGAAATCACCGTAGATGTCGATAAAACCCCTTATGCCTACTATTTCCAGCAGGCAGGTAACGGCATTTTCGCCCGTCAGGCATTGCTGGCACTGGTATTGAATGAAAATGTCGTCATAGAAAAATGATGAGATAGGTTAGTTTGCCGCCAGCGGCCTTTCAGCGCAATGGCAAGATGATCGACCAGCAGAAACTCACCCTAGCAACGCTGGACGAATCTGATAACGCCTCCTGATTGGAGGCGTATTTCTCATTGAGTTACAAAGAATTATACAAGGCGCTGAGGTTCCGCTTCACCTATCTCAGTCAGTGATAATTTAACCGGCACAGATTTTGATGTTGGTGTGCCCGTACCATTGCCAATACTATCCATCGGCACTAATGGATTGGTTTCCGGGTAATAGGCCGCAAGGTTCCCGCATGGAATGGCGTAAGGAACCAGTTTAAAACCATACACTTTGCGCTCAATACCATCATTCCATACTGTCTCGATATCAACCCGATCCCCCGCTTGATACCCCAATAAAGCAATATCTTCTGGATTCATAAAGAGCACCTCCCGCTGACCATAAACCCCACGATAGCGGTCGTCCAAGCCATAAATAGTCGTGTTATATTGATCGTGAGAGCGTAAGGTTTGCAGAGTAAACGGAACGTCTGTTTCGCCCAGTTGCGGGAAGAGACTTTCCGGCAGTGAAGCATCACTGAACTGCGCCTTTTTACTTGGTGTAGAAAAACGTAACTCCGCCGCTGCATTACCAAGGTAGAAACCGCCGGGCTGTTCACATTTTTTATTAAAATCAGCAAACCCCGGAATGGTCGCAGCAATGTGATCGCGGATTTTATTGTAATTCCCGGCTAATTCTAACCAGTTAATCGTTGCTGTATTTCCTACAACTGCATTGGCAATGCCCGCAATAATCGCCGTCTCAGAACGTTGAGTATCAAATAAAGGTTTGTTCAGCCCTTCTGAGGCATGCACCATGCTGAAAGAGTCTTCTACCGTAATAAACTGCGCTCCACTGAGCTGAATATCCTGTTCAGTACGCCCCAACGCCGGCAGGATAAGCGCCTCTTTTTTACCGGTAATAAGATGACTCCGATTAAGTTTTGTACTGATATGAACCGTAAGATCACAGTGCCGAAGCGCCTCTTCTGTGCGCGGGCTATCTGGCGCAGCCGCCGCAAGGTTTCCTCCCAGAGCAATCAATACTCTTACTTCATCACGCAGCATGGCACTCAATGCTTTCACAACATGATGACCGTGGGCGCGAGGGGGTTCGAAACCAAAATGTTCAGCCATGCTATCAAGGAAAGCCTTCGTGGGTTGTTCATTAATCCCCATCGTGCGATTACCCTGCACATTACTGTGACCACGCACCGGACACAGCCCCGCACCGCTTTTACCCAACTGCCCAAACAGCAATTGAAGGTTTGCGATTTCACGGACAGTATCCAAAGAGTGCTTATGTTGAGTTATCCCCATTGCCCAAGTACAGATAACCCGATCCGCATGCTGATAAATGGTGGCCGCCTCACGTAACTGTGCCTGCGTCAGACCGGATTGGTTCTCAATAAATGCCCATTCCGTTACTGCAACTTCTTGCAAATAAGCGTCCACACCTTCCGTATGAGTCGAAATAAATTCCAGATCAAAAATACCTGATTTGCCAGCCGCCAGAAATGCGTTGTGAGTTTCTAACAGTGCCTTGACCATTCCCCTGACCACCGCCATATCTCCGCCAAGTTTGGGCTGATAATAACGATGGCTGATAGCGCCTGCCTTTGGGGTAATCACTTCGAGCGGCTTTTGTGGATCGGCAAAACGTTCTAAACCCCGTTCGCGTAGGGTATTAAAGGTGACGATCCGAGCGCCGCGTTCAGCCGCATGGCGTAAACTGTGTAACATCCGTGGATGGTTTGTACCGGGATTCTGGCCGAAAACGAAGATGGCATCAGCATGATCAAAATCATTCAGCCGAATGGTTCCCTTACCCACACCCAAACTTTTCAGCAGGCCGTAACCACTGGCTTCATGGCACATATTTGAGCAATCGGGAAAGTTATTCGTTCCCAACACGCGGCCAAACAACTGATAAAGCCATGACGCCTCATTACTGGCTCGACCGGATGTATACAGCTCTAGCTGATTAGGGTTTTCCATCGCCTTAATGTGTTTGGCTATCAAGGTAAAAGCATCATCCCAGCTAATCGGTTCATAGTGATCCGTCTGATGGTTATAACGCATCGGTTCAACAACCCGCCCCTGATATTCAAGGAAGTAGTCACTCTGTTGGTAGAGTTTACTGACGCTATAAGCCGCAAAAAATGCCTGATCGACATGCCGGCGAGTCGCCTCCCAAGTCATTGCCTTAGCCCCGTTCTCACAGAAACTGAACAGGCTTTTGTTGTCATCTCCCCACGCGCATCCCGGGCAATCAAAGCCTTTGGCTTTGTTCATGCGCATCAGGTTAACCATATTTTTTAAGGCTTGTTTACTATCAAAAACAAAACGTGTTGTTGCCTCTAGTGAACCCCAACCACCCGCTGCGGAGTGATAAGGTTCTATTTTTGATTTGAATTTCATAAAAATCTCTATTTTTAACCTAGTGGTCAAAAAATTGGCCACATGATAGCAGGTGAACCAATAACACCGAGTTGGCTTATTGAAGGATAACCACGGTTTTAATCATAGGAGAGAATCGAGCAGTAATATTCATGATATAGCTATAATCTAAACCGTGATTTCTTCTTTAATAATGATCCATTGTGATACTTATTCCGTTCTTAGGCAACGGAAAAACCGATCTATTGCTATTGAGAGTACGATGTCAGCTCCTCAAATTAACCATACTATTTCTATTGGTAATTTTATAGGCAACTGTTTTATAACTGACTACGAATTTGGGATGATTTTCGTGATGCTTACGATAACGATTGAGACGTTTAGGCCTCAAGGCGTTACTTAATCAATTCAAAGAAAAAATTAATTTAAACAATGGATTATTATTATAGATGGTAGATTAAAATAATAATTTCAAAAATTAAAATTAGCCTATTCCATTAGGCTCTCATTATTTAGATAAATATCAATAAATATTTTAGTTAAATAAAAATGAGTGATATTTATCGTAGTACAACCTCAATTACATCCGCCCCACAATAAAGTACACAAAAGTCCCCACATAGTTGCCAATCACATAACCGACTGTACCAATCACCATAATCGGGCCGACCAGATTGACCCAGCCGCGGCTAATTGCCATAGCGGCTGCCGTTGTTGGCCCCCCGATATTGGCGTTACAGGCCAGAATGTTCTCTTCCAGACTAAATTTAAACACTTTTCCCGCAGCAAAGGTCAGTAACAGGTTGATCATGGCAATTACAAAAACAAAAGCAAACAGCAGTGGTGCATGGCTAATGATGGCTTCAATTGATGCCGGAATGCCAATCACGACAAAGAACATATAAATAGCGTAAGTCCCCAATTCCTGTGTGCCATTCAGTTTGCTGAATGTTTCTTTAAAGATCGAGACGAGAGTAAACGTCACAGTTGTAAGGATCAGGTATTTATCGGATATCAAACTGAAAAGCAGTTCCTGATAAATACTGTTTGGTTGCCCCAGCAGGGCTTTTAGCCATGTAGATAACTGAAATGACAGCGCAACGATAAAAATCGACCATGCCAGCGATAAGGCGATATCTTTCAGAGCGATATTTTTCGGCTTCCAATAAGCGGCTGCAAAAGTCTGGGATTTATCCAAGTCTGGATCGTTATCTATCGCGTCAGTATGAGGACTGCCCCAGAACTTCCTGGCTACTGTCCAGCCAGATAATGCTATCAGGATAATAAAGTAACCTGCCATCATCATATTATCGGCCACGATAGTGGATGCCGTCATACTTTGGGAAGGTTCCAGTTTGGCGGCCATTGCCGCAAAGTTGACCCCACCTCCTGTATATGAAGCCGAAATCATACCGCTGATTTTATCCAGTTCCGGGATATGCTCCTTAAAAAGCCGGAAAGAAACTATCGCGCCAATCATCGTGGCAACGGAAGAAATCAAAAATAAGATCAGTAATCGCCAGCTTTCTTTGATAATACTGTGTAAATTGGTTTTGAATAACAGCAAGGGGATTGCTAATGGCACGATATATCCCCAAACTGCATCGTAAACAGGAGCTTCTGTCGGAATGATATTTAAGTTAGACGCGAATACTGCAATGATCAGTGCGATAACTGCACCGGGTATTTTAGATGCCCATCGGTATCGCTGCTCTACCATAATTGCCACAGCAACCGCAATCATAATAAAGGCCCAAAGCATTAATGAATTATCAGAGGTAATTAAAGTATTGTTCATTATTTTCCCTGGTGTTGTTCAAGTCGATAAAATAATTTTTATTTTGTCATTTATTACATAATTAACGATTTAGTTATCTGTTTCGCGTTCCATCCACAGCACCATAAATGGCAATATCGTTTTTATAAAATGCCCACAGGGAATTGCCGTAATCATAATGCCACCATTCCGTAGGTAAGTTAGTAAAACCAACCTGAATCATGGCGTTATACAATAACCGACGATATAAAATGGCCGGCATATTTTTTTCGGGTTCTTTTTCTAACGCCGCCGTATAAGACAGCTCAGTCACTTCGTCAAATTCAGTTCCCAGAAACAGGGGCTTGCCAGATGCCACATCAAATAACGTCACATCCACGGATCCCCCCGTCAGATGGGGACTGATTTGGTGCTGTTCCGTAGGCGCAGGAGCCACAAACTGCTGCAAAAGTGCCTTTTGTTCTTCAACAGATAAATGGCGATATTGGTCAGCTATTTTTATCTGTGTTTGCTCCTGTAATGCCTGCTGAGTTTCCCGTGAACGCCAGCCATCTAATACCAAAAGCCCTAAATGAGGAGGTAGCAGCTGTGATGCAATCACTAATTTTCGGGCGACATTTTCTCTTACGGTGCAATATTCAATGGAGCCTTTTATACCAGCAAAAAAATAAGCAGATTGCTGTCTTAATTTATCTGTATCAGTAATTATCTCTAAAGGTTCATGACATTCATTGATAGGCATTCCATTAATTACTTCCCAATCAAAAAGTTTTTCAACAGCGATTTTATCCACGGTGTTATTTTCCATAGCAATAGATAGAAACATATTCGCCCTTATACTGTCATATTTGAATAAATAGACTTTTATTTGTTATTTTTAAAATACGAATTAAATCGTTAGTTTTACTTTACAACCAATAACAATATATTTACAGATTAGCAACAAAAACACATCCCATCAATTCTTATTTTCTACATATTCAAATAACTAAAATAGTCTATTAAATTAAACAGATAATAATAAATCATGTGTTTTTCTAATATTATTGAGACAAATAAGTGGGGCTTTTAATTAATATTTTTTTATTCCATCCGCTATCGTTCACAGCTCAAACAAGGTATCGCTGGATGCGTCAAAGACCGATTTATGCAGGGTGAAATGCCAAATCTTATGTGACAGAATAGGTACATGCCCTTGATCCCCTAATATCCGGAGGAGGAATACCTGAACGGTATTCATGACACAACATGACCCAAGACCATCAATTACAAGTAGAAGCTATTAAATGTGGCACCGTTATCGATCACATTCCGGCTCACATCGGTTTCAAATTATTGTCTCTGTTTAAACTCACAGAAACAGAGCAGCGCATTACCATTGGTTTGAACCTGCCTTCCAATCAACTCGGCAGAAAAGATCTGATCAAAATTGAAAATACCTTTCTCACAGAGCAGCAGGCGAACCAGCTCGCGATGTATGCTCCCCATGCTACCGTCAATAATATTGAAAATTACGAAGTTGTGAAGAAGATACCCATCAATTTGCCAAAGCAGATAGACAATGTCCTCGTGTGTCCGAACAGTAATTGTATCAGTCACAATGAGCCCGTTGAGAGCAGCTTTTATGTCATTCCAACCGCCGATGATGTGATAGTCCGCTGCAAATACTGTGAGAAGGAATTTGACCGTCAGGCAGTCATTAACAACGACTAGCATTCTGCCAAGATGAACCCTATATCCAAGGGATTTCAAGACGAAGGGTATAAGCTGTCCTGTACCAGTTGAAGCAGGACTGGAGGTCACTATAATGGTTGGCTCTCATATTTTTTCATTCAGACGTTAAACAGGAGTTTTTCATGTCACGTTCCATTCATACCGAGAATGCACCAGCAGCAATCGGCCCTTATGTTCAGGGTGTTGATCTGGGCAGTATGGTTATCACTTCCGGCCAGATCCCTGTTGATCCAAAAACCGGTGACATCCCTGAAGACATTACTGCCCAAACTCGCCAATCTCTGGAGAACGTCAAGGCGATCATCGAACAGTCTGGTCTGAAAGTGGCTGATATCGTGAAAACGACGGTATTTGTCAAAGACTTGAATGACTTCACCACCGTAAACGCAGCTTATGAAACGTTCTTCACTGAACATAACGCGCCATTCCCTGCTCGTTCATGTGTTGAAGTTGCCCGTCTGCCAAAAGACGTGAAAATCGAAATCGAAGCCATTGCGGTTCGCAGCTAATTCTCTGCTCTCTCAGCTCTGATAGCTTCAGTATCAGAGCTGTAATTTCCTCGATCTTATCTGCCATCAGCGCGGCAAAATAACTTATTCTTTCTTTATATTAGATCAATTTTTTACTCTGACATTAACGTTGCCAATGTAGTTTTTTGCCAAAACCAAGGGTGTTATCCACCATTTTTATTTCACTTAGGCTGAGTCGCCAGATAGGGGATTTTGCAGCGAGGGCGACGGGAAAACGACGGCAATAACGTGCTCTGGCAAGAGTTTCGGCTTCGCCTGTCAGCGGTGTGATTTCACCACGGAATTGAATACCTTTGATTTGGGCAATGTTACGGGTTTGCCCTGCGACAGTGCCGGCAACTACTGGATTTTGCTGCATCATCTGGCCGTGGCGGGTATCCGGTTCGGTCATAAACCAGAATGCCATACTATCGGCATCAAACGCATAGAAGCAACTCGCACACCATAGATCTTGTGATGAGGAAGTGCAGAGAGTGAAGACATGTTGTTTGGCGAGATATCGACGAATAGTTAAGAAATTTTCATTTAATTCCATATAGTTCCATACCTATTATATTTACCTGTTCATATCAGAACACAACTGGATATTCAGCCAGCCACGTGTTCTGATATTTATATAATCATGCAGGGTCAGTATGGATGCACTATAAATTATTTATAGATTTCAGCAACTCCACTGAGTTTATTCTGACCATTTGCTGAAATAACACGGAAATATGATGCACCCGCTTTATCAGCTTTTTTGGATAACTCAGCAGTCAGACTATCCAGTGTCTCTGCACCAGTAACTGAAACAACCCCAACCTTCTCTCCTTTAGCATATTGCACTTCAGTTGCAGCCATAGAGCCAAATGAAATAGCACTTAATGCCAAAATACAGACGATATATTTTACAGATTTCATCTTTCGATCCTCAGTTCACTTTTAAATTAAGGGGGCTATCTCTGTGATGTGGATCATGTTATACGCTTCTTCTGAAAATGATAATTAGCAATTATTGCTGTACTATTTCAATTATTTTGAACAAATAATACTGTAATTCCATGCCAGATAGAATATAATTTAAAATAATTCATTAAGTTATCATAATATAAAGGTAATAATTTAGGTTATCACCAAATAATGAATGAGTTTCATAGGATAATAAAAGCATGCAAATTATTTAAAATAAATAATGATATGAAATCAACCCACTGGTATCTCTATCTGATAAGAACTCGAAACAATTCTCTGTATACTGGGATTACCACAGATATCGCCCGTCGATTTATGCAGCACGTGTCTGGAAAAGGTGCCAAAGCCTTAAAAGGAAAAGGGCCATTAACATTGGTCTACCACAGTTTGGTGGAAGATCAAGGCATGGCCCTGAAGTTGGAATATCGCGTGAAGAAACTCAGTAAAAAACAAAAAGAAAGGCTGATCACTCTCCAACCTGTCTGTATAGCAACCTATTTGTCCGAGATGTTGGTGCCAAAAATAGCTCAGTCAGTCATCACTCATGATCAAAATGGTCGGAATACGTAATCAGACCGTGACAATCTTCCAGTGAGACATCCGCCAACGTGTATATCTGGAAGTGATCCTCACACTCTGGCCATTGGCAATGCAATTGGTATTCTTTGGCAAGCCTGAAACCAAAACGGCGGTAATACGCAGGCTCCCCCAATACAACAACCGCGCCATAGCCAAATTCATTTAGACTATCCAGCCCTTCATAAACCAATTTTTCACCAATTCCCTGACGACGGTACGGTTCAGCCACCGCTAATGGCGCTAGCCCAACCCATTGATGATCCTGACCATTGACATCAACAGATGTGAAACCGACATAGCCAATCACATAACCTTCATCGTCAGTCGCAACAATACCCAACGTCAACAGACCATCTTCTCTCAATCGATAAACTAACTCAGCTTCTGCCGATGTCTCAAAGGATTGACGTAACAAGCGATCAATACCCATGGCATCGACCGGAATTTCGACCCTGATTAACATGACGATAATGCGCGATCGTGCTGATCAACGCCCTCTTTTTGTCCCGCTTTGATAAATTCAGCCAGACACAATAAACCCAAGCGGAGAATGGATGGCATGGATCCCAGCCTAATGGCATCCACCAAATTTTTCACATGCAGTCCCAATTCTGTATTTCCTTCAATCCTTAAACGATGCTGAAAAAACAGTGTATCAGGATCTTCCCTGCGAGACTCCAAAAACGCCAGTTCTCCCTCAGCCAATACCCCGTGGAACTGCCAGCCAAGCAGTTGTTCCAGCACCTGATGCGGTAAAGCAAAAGGAGTCACCTTCAATGAAAGACGCAGTAATGTTGGCTCTTGACTGACTAAATGGGAGTGGATTTTACCTAACACAGTTCAGACTCCTTTTTCGTGAAAAGTAACGCGCTTACATCATAAGCCTATTTTTTATCCTTCGAAAGAAGGATAAAAAATAACACAGTCACATTCAAAAAAATCACCATAAACCATGCAACCCAAAAACCTAGAAAATCAGACAATACACCCAGCAATACACTCAATCCAACAGAAAGAGTGATAAATATCATTTCATTGAATGATAATAATCTTCCTAGAATTTGATTACCTGCTTCATTCATAATAATTGTATTTCTTATTACCCGAATACGTGAGTGACTTAACGCAATTAGAAAAAGACACAAATAAACAGAATAAAGGTGATTAAAAAAAACAGGTAAAAAAAGACCTATTATAGAGATAGTTCCGAATATGATATAGTTATTTTTTAGTGACAAATATGATCGCTTTGAGCCAATCAAACTACCCATTATAGCCCCTACCCCATATGGAACAACTAACAGCGCGTAATACTGTATCTGAGAATTTATAACATTAAACAAAGCAGGGTATATTGAATTTAATGATACGACACAAATATATGGAAATATTGACAACAGAACAACGTGTCTTTTTACTTCACCATTAAAGAAATCATATCCTATTTTATAAGTATTTTTAATTCTACTATTATTTTCAATAACACGATCAAATTTATCTGTATTATCTTTTTTAACACAAACATTTATAAATATAGAAATAGAAAAACAAAAAATACTTACAATACAGACATTACTTATCGATTTATCTTCTAAAATAAAGAAGGCCACACCGCCAGACAGAAAAGTAATTCCCTGCCTAATTAATTCAAGGTTTTTATTAGCGTTATAAAGTTCTTCGCTAGAAACAACTCTTTTTATGTAAGTTGCTCTTATTACCTGATCGGATGAACGAATGAATGTAAATATACTTGTAAGTATAATAACGGTGGCTATAAGAACAATTTCATTCAAATTTATATTTGTTAAAAATAAAAAAACAACGCTATTTAAAAGACCTAGAATATAAATATTATTTAACGCTTTCTTAGCAGAGTTTGAATCAATAAAAAAACCTATTTTTGGCAGAATAAAAAAAGTCAATATATAACCTGACGAAAGAACAACAGATACTAACGTTGTTGAATGAAAACTTCCCTCTACAAACCAAGAGATGGCAGTAAAAAAAACTGCCATTGATACACCAGATGTTAATGCAGATATTAATATTGGGATCATGTTAAACACCGAAATAGTCTACTCGTTGTCGAGGTATATAATTCCCTTGCTTTGTATAATACTCCTCTATTTCTAAGCATTGCAAGTCAATAGCATGTTTAATATCATGAATTGCATTTAGAACATATGAAACTTTATCAACATCATTGAAATTAATTAGTGATTTAGCTTTTTCCAGAAGCTGAGAATGCCCAAGTTCATAATCTATCTTAGAGTGCTCAAAGAAAGGTTCCAGCGTACCTTGTTTAAGGTTATACGTTTTATTAATATTATCAATAGCAATCTTTACTTCATTTTCATCATAATCATGAGATTCAATAACTTTTGCCACCAGAAATACAGATTCAGGATATTTACCAAACAAATATTTCATCATATTAATAAGATTTGAAGTCGAGACTAAAGGAATCGACGTTTCTACTTCCTCTTTTCTCATTCCCATTTTTAATAAACATCTCAACATAAATATTTCATGTCCAGCTTCCTGTAACCGATACTCTTCCAATATATTTTTCACACTCTCATTTGTCGTGTTTTTTATAGCAGAAGATATTGTTTCCGGAAATAATTTAATATAATGGTAGTTTTCCAGCATAAAACCTAGCAAGACATTATAGCTCACGTCACCATATAAAAACTTATTGAATAAATGTGTCTCTTCTATTTGCTCTGCCCACATCTCACAGGCAATAATGATCTTATCAAAAAAATTTTCTTCACTGACAATTTCTTCATTCCTTAACATTCCTATTTCATGAAGAGATGAAATTATGTCAACTATTCTATCTTTTGGCATTCCTGTTTTTTCATGAATATCTGTTATTGTATTATTCCCAGTGCAATATCCGCGTATTGTCATAAAATCTCTTGCATCATTTTTGTCTACTTCATATAACCCTTTGGTAAAACGCAAGTAATATTCATCGTCTTCATTTTGAGTCCATAAATTATGAATAAATTTAGGTGTTTCTAAATAATTCTTACTAGCCATAATGAGGCTCCTAGATTAAATGAAATATAGAGCCAGCAAATATGCTGGCTCCAACTCAAAAAATTAGCCGCACATTACTCCACCTAATTTTTTATTACTTTTTTTACTTACTTTTTTCATGTTCATAAGTTATCTCCTTGGTCTAGTTTGATTGTCTGAACCAATCAGACAATTGTACATTACTTATATAAATTTCAAAGATCAAACCAGATTTAACATTTTGTTAAAATTTAAGATACAGATCACAAACAAATGTAATGCTTATATTAAAAACAGCATCACTATTAAATATATAATAATCAGAATTAGTGAAATCATTTAAATAAATAATAAAAACAAATAATGACTTTATTTTATAAATTTCATTAGAAAAAATTCCTGATACGAAATGGAATATTACGCAATTCCTCATTGACGCGATGTAACAGATTTCCACTTCAATCTATTGATTAAAGCCGACCCTATAGTACAGAGGTCGGCAAATAATATGCTGGGGGAGAGTTTAATGGAATAATTATCGTGATTCAGCGTTGCTCACGCATAGATGGAATAACCATTTGCCAGACAAGGGATACGATAGCCAATACACCCGTCACTGCCCCTATCCATGTTAATGTTTCTAATCCCCACTCTCGTACTGTCGCGCCACCAATCACAGAGCCTAAAACGACCCCAGCATTAAAAGCCGCGATATTCATTCCTGACGCGATATCCATTGCATAGGGTGTGTGACGTTTCGCCAGCATGAGTATCCTTGACTGCAATGGCGGAATTGCTCCATAAGTGGCCAATCCGAGTAGAGCCGTCAAGCCAATCATCAGTAGAGAATGGGTCAGACTGAAACTCATAGCGGCAAGCACAACCGCAATACCGACAAGAAGAATCAGTGATGCGAGATCCATTCCTTGTCGATCAGTCAATCGCCCACCCCAAACCGTACCAACAGCAGCACCAATACCATAAGCAAGCAATACTCCACTGGCTGTTTCAACACTTACCCCTGTAATACTCAGTAGTATAGGGGTAATAAAGGTGTACAAAGCAAAAGAAGCGGTATAGGAAAGCATTGGAACGCTCGCCCCTGCCAGTAAACGTCGATCAAAAAGTATGGTTAGATGGCGCCAGCTAGCAGATGTCTTCACAATCTGTTCTCCGGCATCTTTTGGCATTTTAAATCCAATACCAAGCGTTCCCAGCAACCCGCAGGCTGAGATAATTAAAAATATCACTCGCCAATCCAATATACTACCAAGCCAAGTTCCTGCCGGCACCCCTAAAGACATGGCAATGGTAACACCACCGAATACCAAAGCGAGGGCTGTTCCGGCACGTTCAGATGGAACCAGCCGAGTCGCAACACCGGAAGCCACAGCAAAAAAGACCCCGTGTGCCAAACCAGATAACAAACGTGCAGCTAAAAGAAGAGCCAAATTTGCTGATGCAGCTGCTATCAGATTTCCAATAGTAAATACCAACATTGCGGTAAGAAGTAAGCGTTTCCTCGACCAATTAGATGCCAGTGCCGTCAAAATAGGTGCCCCGATCACAACACCTAATGCATAGGCTGTCACCGTTAACCCGATACTGGTTACATCTGCGTCAAGATTTGCTGACATCACCGATATCAGCCCAATAGTGATGAACTCCGTAAACCCTATCGCGAATGCACAAAGCGAAAATACGTATATCACGAATGGCATTAAAAATTCTCCTTATACGCTCAAAACGCGCCAACCTGAATTCAAAGTAAGTCACCAGTATCAGGCTTCCATTTAGTGCAATAAATATTCATAATGGATAAAAACTTATGATAGGACGTCACTAGTGGTACTTCGTAACCTTGAAGATCTAAGTGTATTTATCAGAATCATCGACACAGGCAGTTTCACTGCTACCGCTCAAGCCTTGGGACTGTCTCCCACCACTGTCAGTAAACAGATTGCACGTCTGGAGAAAAATCTTGGCGTAGTTCTCTTTGTACGAAGTACCCGTTCATTGCGCATTACTCCTGAAGGCAAAGCAATCGCTGAAAAAGTGAGGGCGGCGCTGACACTGGTGGAAGAAGCGACTGAAATTGCCAAGGATGGAAGTGAATCTCTCACAGGTTTGATTAGACTTACCGCGCCAGTACCGCTTGGTCGAACTTATGTCGCGGCAGCAATTGCAGAGTTTAGAAAAAAATATCCATCAGTAGGATTCATCTTGCATTTGACAGATAAAATTGTTGATCTTTATAAAGTTGAGATGGATTTAGCTATCAGAGTCGCAAATTTAACTGATTCAGGTTTAATTGCCAGACGCTTAACAGATAACAAACGAATTTTAGTCGCATCACCTGATTACCTCAGACTGCATGGCGAACTTCAGCACCCAGAAGAGCTGATTAACCATCATTGCCTGCTTTTTTCCGCCTCCGGAAATAAGAGTACAATATGGTCACTACACGATAGGAAAGGCACTAAAGCTATCTCACTCTCAAGTGATTTAATCGCTAATAATGGTGATGTCTTGCGAACTTGGTGTACGGCAGGTTTAGGTATAGCACTGCGAGAAACATGGGATGTAGTCGATTTAATTCGCGCAAAAAAACTCATCCAGATACTGCCGGAATGGCAAGAAGAAACCTCGCCAATTAATCTAGTGAGAGCCGGGAAACGGCCTGTTCCGCAGCGTATCAAAAGCTTCATCGAGTTTCTCACCGAGGAATGGAGAATTCCCCCGTGGGAAAAATAGCTGAACAAGCCGGTAAACTGATAATCATCCCGACTTGTTCCTGCCATCTTACAAAATACTTTGAATGACGCCACCATCAACACGCAGGGCAGTACCCGTTATTGCAGAAGCGAGTGGTGAAGCTAAAAAGAGAACAGCATTGGCGACTTCTTCAGCAGTGGCTAACCGACCCAGCAACGATGCGGGACGTGCTGTTTCAATAAAGCGTTTTCCTGCTTCTTCCATTGAAAGTGTTGGGTCCGTGATAAGTTCTCTGACAAATCGCTCTACCCCTTCACTTTCAGTGGGTCCAGGTAAAACGCTGTTGACAGTGACTCCTGTTCCTGTAGCAGCTTGTGCGAATCCTCTTGCTGCTGCGACTTGAGCCGTCTTGGTCAGGCCATAATGTGGCATTTCTACCGGGATTTGTAAGGCTGACTCACTTGAGATGAATACCACACGTCCCCATCGTTTCCCAATCATAAGTGGAATGTATGAACGTGCCAGACGAATTCCACTTAGGACATTAATATTAAAATAATTAATCCATTCATCATCGCTAATTTCAAAAATTGGCTTAGGAGAAAAAATTCCGGCGTTATTAACCAGAATATCAATATCCGGAAAATTTTTGTTAATGAGTTCACAGCCTTCTTTGGTGCCAACATCAGCAGCTACAGTAAAAACGCGATCCAAGCAGTTAAATTTATTAACCGCCTGTATGAGCCTCTCTTCACTTCTTCCATTCAAAATGACAGAAGCACCAGCCTTATGCATACCCTGAGCAATAGCTAATCCAATCCCTGCTGTAGAACCTGTTACTAATGCAATTTTCCCTTTTAAATTTATATTCATATAACCCTCTATTCATCTTCTGTCAGCCAAAATGAGTCTTAACCTATTTTTTAATTAGATAAAAGGAGTCACTCCGCCATCGACTAAATAATTTGCCCCAGTAATGAATGCAGCAGATTCTGAGGCCAAAAATAAGAGTAAAACCGCCACTTCTTCAGGTTGCCCTAACCGACCAACAGCGATATCAACTTCTTCAATATAACGTTGCAATGCTTCTTCACGTCCAACTTTATACTTTTGTTCAAGCTGAGTTATCAATCCTTCAGGTTTATCGTAGATAGAGGTATGAATAAAAGCTGGAGAAATAACATTAGATCGAATGCCATATTTTCCAAACTCCCTTGATATCACCTTAGACAGAGTTAGAACTGAAGATTTCAAGATACTGTAATCAGGGAGAATCAAATTTGGCATTAATGCTGCTTCAGAAGCGATATGGAGTAAAATACCCTTTTTCTGATTGCACATATAAGGTAGTACACCGCGAGCCATTCGGATGTAACCAAGCAGATTGGTTTCGATTGTAGAATTCCAGTCGTCATCGGTTACATCAAGAAAACTTTTCCTCGGTTCTACTAATGCAGCATTATTAATCAGGATATCTATCTTCCCAAATTGGCTGATGGCTGTATTGATAAGACCATCAATATCTGAGGGATCTCTGACATTAAACTGATAAGGAAATAGGTATTCCCCTCTCTGCAACTCATAAAGTTTCTCAAGGTTAATATCCGCTCCTATAACATACGCCCCCGCATTTAAAAATTCCGTGGTAGCAGCAAGCCCAATACCTGAACCTGCCCCAGTGATGATTACTGCTTTACCCGCTAAACTACGCTCCATCAGTATCTCCTACAGCAACATCTCGTTTGATCTGGTTAATATGTACAACGATTCGTGCTTGTTTTGCGACAAAATAATTTGGCACCGAATAGGCAATAGTTGCGAAGTCAAACTTTCCATCTTGATTGAAGTCCGCCGCCGCTACCGAAAGAGTAAAATATAACATCTCATCATGCTGCCCGGTGGATATAAGAATTGGATCAAAGTGTTCATCTTTACGCATTTCTATAACTTTATGATATTAACTTAAATACATGGAAATTTGCATTACAATATAAGAACTTCTATTATGAATTTTCGTCATGAATATACATCACAAGACTCTATATAAAAATAAAAAATAAGATAATAATAAATGGTTATGAAATAATGAGATCATAAATTTAAAATCATCATATATAATTTAGAATAGAAACAATAAAATCTCATTGATTTAATTTTCAATTTTTGGCATTCATTCCTTATGGTGACATTTCTCAGGTTTGAAGTATCTTATAAATTATTTTTCAAAAAAATCGATCACCTGAAAGGAACTTCGTCCAGTTTTACGGGCTACTCAGTAATCCAAAATCACTCAACGGATCGCAAGTTATGACAATCGTAGCGCTGATATCCCGATGAACGCCCCGGATGAAAAATGATCCAGAAAACCTAGAATGAAGATGACACATGCAGATTAATCTCCGTGTAAAATACCTCACTACAAAATAGTCACTATAGAAATAATTAAACAGCAACGATGTGTAACAATAATTACCATATCAATGGTAATTATTTCCAATAAAAATTAATTAACATCGGTATTATTTATTTTTATTCAAAATAGATATGCATTACAAATGAGATGATGAAATCAACTATACGGATAATGACTAATCATACAGTAAAATTTCATATTACAATTTTATCACTATTTAAAATAATGCTTATATAACGATTTGACAGAATAAATAGATGCTATTTTGTCGTGTTATTCATTCCAATCAGTATTTCTTACTGCTAATAGTGTACTTAATTGACATTAGGACAATATAAAAATAAATATCATCTGTGCATTATCAAATTTCGTGTAAATAAATACTGATAATTACCCTATAGAATAATATCAAACAAATAGTTAATAGCTGGGAGTAAAATTATTTTTTATAAAAATATCATTTCTTATTCCTTAAATTTATCGATACCATTAGTGTAAAATAGCTACAAAACCGGACAGATCATGGTGATCTTCCGGTCTATTTTTTATTTATGTGCTGTTAGAATATTCGCCCTATTCAGGCAATATATGTTGTTTTCGGAAAAAAATTGATACGCCCATTTAAAAGAAAAATGCAGGTGTGATCATAGAGTAGCTTTAAATTTAATCGGTTATCAAGGGGCAGGATATTTACCACTATCAATTTTCAATTGTTGATTCTGCTGCCAGGCTTTCTGAAACCGTTCTGGATTGCTGGCAGTGTAATGCATGGTGTGACGAATATTACGATGCCCCAAATAATCCTGAATCAGCCGGGTATCTAATCCTTGATTAGCCAATTCAAACCCGCAGGAGTGTCGCAACTTGTGTGGGTGCAACCTAATGGATAAACCCGCCTGTTCTCCGTATCGCCCCATTAAAACATGAACCCACTGACGTGATAATTTTCCGCCTTTTCGTGAAGGAAACAGCCACAAAGAAGCGCAATATACCGAGTTGTTATTTCTGATTTTAAGCCATTTTAAGATAAGTTCTTTTTCTGTTTTTGAGATAGGGTGTGTTGTCGAAAATCCATTTTTTAACCGCTTTATATAAATGGTTTTCCCTGCGATATCGATATCGGAGACTTTTAATGAAGTCAACTCACTCACACGTAGGCCATGAATATAAGTTAAGTATAGCAGACACTGATCGCGCTCTTTATTTGTACCATTGTTTAATACAGAAAAAACACGATTCCATTCGTCTTGTGTTATATATTTTCTCATGACTATCTCCAATAAAGCGAATCCAGCACTACTTTAATTAAATACATTCTGTTTGAGCAGAATGTCAGCACAACAAAAATTTTTTTATGTTTTCCGTTTTATGGCAATAAACTTCCCTCTGATCAATGAGCATCAGTAAACAATGGTTTGGAGATCATTTTTCAATCTGTTACGTCAAAATTTTTAGCTTGAGTAAGTATATGACCTATTTGAAATTTTGCAGAATATAAATAAAACCTAAATCACAAAAAGCACAATAAATAATTATAAAAAGCAATGAACAGTGTAGTCAGACTTACATAATAAATTAGCAATATTATTTTGTGTCTATTTTTTAATCTCAAAAATAACGCAATACTCGTTGTTTGATCGTGAGAGATAAAAAATAATTTTAACCTATGCGTCAAATAGAACAATTCATAGACAAAATTGGGCTGTCTGCCATTGGTAAATGAAAACAAAAATTAGTAGCAATTAATCACACCGTTTTAATTGATCATATTTATTTATATTTAAAGTTGTTTTTATTTTATCCTCTCCAGGATACCCAGCCAATTGAGTAATAAATACATAACTATATGTTTTAATTAAATTAATTAAAAAAACATATCTTTACCATCAAAAGATACTCTTCATAAAACCATCAAATCCTTCTTCTTGATCTCCATTATATTTAATATGTTTGCTAACAAAAGTTATATTGATCAAAAAATGATTTTATGTTGGAATAAAAATCTACATATAAGACATAAATCAGACAAATAACCCAATCATTAACTAATTAATAGATTTTGTTAACTGCCTTATGATGTATCAAGTCAGCCAATGTCGTCTGGTCAGCATTCTATTTTCGGCATTACTGGCGTTTTTTTATTGTTATAGGTATAGCTATGCACAGAAAATTCGATAAGTCGTGGCCACAGAATCAGTATCCTTTGCTGAAACGAATGGCTTGGGCGAACATTATCATCCAACTGGCGTTTCCAGTAGCAGGTACATTTACTCCCATTATCGCCGCAGCCAAAACGCATACGACTTCTCACGATCAACAATTGACGGCACTACCGATAAAACCTTATATCCTGAAATCCGGGGAAACGATCGATTTAATAGCTAAACGTTATAGCCTAACCGTCGATGATCTAAAAAAAATCAATCAATTGCGTACCTTTAGCAAACCCTTTTCAACATTGGGTATCGGTGATGAAATTGATGTACCCCGACCTCGCCTCAATAAATTTCTGCCTTGTAATTATTCTCCGTTAGACGAATCTGACAGCAAAGATGAGACAAATAGCCGTCTGTCTAATGCCGCTATTCGCGTTGGCGATGTGTTGAAAAGTAATGACATAAGCAATAGCGCAAAAATTCAGTTAAACGGTCTCGCAGTCAGTGAAGTCAATCAGCAGATTCAGAATTGGCTGGGGCACTACGGCACCGCACGGGTACAGATAAATATAAGTGATCGGGGTCGATTAGATGGCAGTCAGCTTGATATGCTACTCCCCCTGTATGATACAAAGAACCAACTGACGTTCACCCAATTCGGCCTGCGTCGGCTGGATAAACGCAATACCATCAATCTCGGTGTTGGACAACGCCGTTTCTTTGACGGCGGAATGCTGGGATACAACGCCTTTTTTGACTATGACTTTACCGGAGAGAATACCCGAATAGGGCTTGGTGCTGAATATGCCCGCGATTATCTGAAGCTGGGTGCTAATGGTTACTTTCGCTTAAGCAATTGGAAAGAATCCCCTCTTCTGACCGATTACGATGAGCGCCCGGCTAATGGCTTTGACCTGCGGATTCAGGGCTATGTACCTGCTTTGCCACAACTCGGTGGCAAGTTGATGTATGAACATTACTTCGGGGATGAAGTTGGGTTACTCAATCAAAATCATCGCCAGAAAGATCCTTCTGCCTTCACCGTAGGAATTAATTATACGCCGATCCCATTGCTGACTTTCGGCATTGATCGGAAGCAAAATACTTCCGGTGGTGGAGAAACCCTGTTCAATATAGAGTTGAACTATGAAATAGGTACACCATGGGAGAAGCAAATTGATCCCGATGCCACGGATTTCAAGCGCACCCTGCAAGGCAGTCGCTATGATCTGGTCGACCGCAATAACCAGATTGTTCTGGAATACCGCAAGCGTGAAGTTATCCATCTTACAATGGACCGTCTGATTACCGGACATGCTGGTGATATCAAGCCGCTTCACCTTACCGTGGTCAGTAAATATGGTCTGAAAAATATTCAGTGGGAAGCCGTAAACCTGTTTGCCGATGGGGGTGAGATCGAGCGCCAAGGCGGTTCTCATTATCTGCTGACTCTGCCGGAATACCACCATCAGGGCAACAATACTTATATTCTCAGTGCCGTGGCCTATGATGAGCACGGCAATGCTTCTCAGCGGGTAGAAACTCAAGTACAGGTGCTGCCAGCCGCAGTACGTGACAATAAGTCCACTTTCACAGCAAAAGATAATGAACTGCTGGCTGATGACCGTGCCACCACCATGCTGAAATTAACCTTAGAGGATAAAGAGGGTAAGCCAATCCGTGATGTTGCCGACGATATCAAATGGGTTACTAATCAGTTGGGTGGAGAAGGCAGCGATCCGACGATCGGAAAAATAAAAGAAACTCAACCAGGTGTCTATGAAGCCATACTCACGGCTGGAAAAAAAATAGGGATACTAAAAATTACGCCTGAAGTGGATGGAGTTCATATCAAACCATTAAAAATCACATTTGTGCATCCTGACGCACCGTTTGTCAAAAATCTGACTATTGTTGGTAAATTGGAGATCGGGCAAAAATTGAGTGCAACTTATACTTTTAACCCTAATGGGGGCGAAAAAGTGGATAAATCCCGCTATGTATGGGGTGACAAAGGTAATATCGATATTACTAACAGTCATACGATCGTCGAATCAGGCAAGCTCCCTAACTATACATTGGAACTGTCAGATGCTGGCCGGGTAAAAGCCGTTGCAGTGCAGGCACAAAATGGTCTTGGACTCATCGGGAATACTATGATTGTTAATACCAGCATGAGCCAAGAGAGTGGCAACCGTACTCACGGCGGCAGTGAAGGCGGAAAAGTCAGAGGGATTGCGGATGATATCGCTGCCACAGTGAATACTGATAATACTAAAAAAAGCAACACAATAACTTTGACCGTACAGACATTCAATCACGGGCAACCCGTCAGAAATGTGGCCGTTGAGGTGCAAGCGACCCAAGCAATAAACCGCCAGAATAAACCTCAGACGATTACCGTGCTGATAGGCGGCAAACCTGCTCTTTATCAAGGCGTGACAGATGAGCAGGGCGTACTGTCTATTCCTATCACCGATCCAAACGGGAACGGTGTAAAAACTTCTTTTAAGATAACAGCATATGGTTCTGCAAAACCTAAAACTCAGGAGCTCATCTTTACCGTCCCGACCAGCCCCGATACCCCTCTGGCAAACTTTTGGGGACATATGTCCGAATCAGTAATGGGTGCCAATGGCGCTGTCTTTATGCGCCCTCAGTTGCAAGTTGAACTGAAAGGAAAGATGAAAGGGTTGGCCACATTTTTTGAAAGCGGTGAGATATGGCCACGTCGGGTTTACAAAGGCGCTGAATGGTACTGCGGAAAAATACATGCCAATTTGCCAACACAAGAGGACTTACAGAGCCTGTATCGTGCATATTCGGCAAATGAAATGCACGATCTGCACGGCTGGCCACAACATCGCTCTTATCGTTCTTCAACGCCTGCAGAGGGTAACAAAGTGCATATTGCCGTGAATATAGACAATGGATTTGCACATCCCATTGAGGACAACATTGTCAGCGATTATGTCATTTGTCGTCAGTAAAACAATTAATATTTGACATACACACCCGCCTCTCAAAGGGGCGGCTCATCCTCTATCTTCTCAACAGAATGACTTTCTCTTCCCAATGTCCTATTGACGGGCTTAAATTTAACCTTTGATAATGGCGCTCTAAATTTATTTATAAAAATTAATCACATAATGAAAATAGAAAAATATGCATGAATTTAATCTTGTTTTGTTACTACTTCAGCAAATGTGTGTCTATTTGGTTATCGCCTGGCTGCTGAGTAAAACGCCTCTGTTTATCCCCCTGCTGCAAGTTTCCGTTCGCTTGCCACATAAGCTGATGTGTTATGTCATTTTCTCCATTTTTTGCATTATGGGGACGTATTTTGGATTGAGTGTCAATGATTCCATCGCCAATACCCGCGCCATCGGTGCTGTACTGGGTGGCTTTCTCGGCGGGCCGGCGGTCGGGGCTATGGTAGGATTCACCGGGGGATTACACCGCTATTCCCTTGGTGGAATGACCGCGTTTAGTTGTATGGTGTCCACTATTGTAGAAGGCATACTGGGCGGCCTTGTACACAGTTATCTGATGAAGCGGGGACAAATCAATAAGCTGCTGAATCCGTGGACTGCCGCCATCGTCACCTTCCTGGCTGAATGTATCCAGATGAGCATTATCCTGCTGCTTGCCAATCCGTTCAGTGATGCTCTTAAGTTGGTGAAAAATATCGCCGCTCCCATGATCATTGCCAATAGCATCGGAGCGGCCATGTTCATTCGGATACTGCTCGACAGGCGCGCCATCTTTGAAAAATATACCAGCGCCTTTTCTGCCCAAGCCCTGAAAATCGCCGTCTGTACAGAAGGAATACTGCGTAAAGGGTTCAATGAGGATAACAGTATGCGCGTAGCAAAGGTTATTTATCAGGAGTTAGAGATCGGGGCGGTTGCAATCACCGACAGGGATAAATTACTGGCGTTTATCGGCATTGGCTCCGATCACCATTTGTCTGGTACTCCCATTGTTTCCGAGCAATCACACCGTGCGATAGAAAATAATGAAGTCGTGTATGCCGATGGTAATGAAACGCCCTATCGCTGCTCTCTCAGCCCAATCTGTAAACTCGGCTCGGCTTTGGTGATCCCTTTACGGGGAGAAAACCAACAGGTGATTGGCACCATCAAACTTTATGAAGCTAAGAATTGTCTATTCAGTTCAATCAATCGTACATTAGGTGAGGGCATTGCCAGCCTGCTTTCTGCCCAAATTCTTGCCGGACAATACGAGCGGAACAAGCAATCTTTGCTGCAATCAGAAGTAAAGCTACTTCACGCGCAAGTAAATCCTCACTTTTTATTTAATGCCTTAAATACGTTACAGGCGGTGATCCGGCGGGATAGCCAGCAGGCCGGGCAGCTTGTACAATATCTTTCAACATTTTTCCGCAAGAATCTGAAACGACCAGAGGAAATTGCCACGCTGGAAAATGAGATAGAGCATGTGAATGCTTACTTACAAATAGAGAAAGCCCGTTTCCGTGAGCGTCTCCAGATTGCCATAGCGATACCTGAATCCCTGCGCTGCGCAAAATTGCCCGCCTTTTCCCTGCAACCCATGGTAGAAAACGCCATAAAACATGGCACTTCACAGTTACTGGATACAGGCCGAGTTACTATCCGAGCCCATCAGAAAGCTAATTTATTACTGGTTGAGATTGAAGATAATGCAGGACTTTATTGTCTAAAAAAAATAGGGGATGGACTTGGAATGAGTCTGGTAGATAAACGTCTTCGGCTTCGCTATGGTGAGCGCTATGGTATGCGTGTTGATTGCCAACCAGAAAAATTTACCCGTGTCATTTTATGTTTACCATTGGAAAAAGAAACTGACAAAGCAGTGTAAATATGAATGTATTGATTGTTGATGATGAACCACTGGCTCGAGAGAATCTGCGTTACCTGCTAGAAGAGGAAACGGATATTCAAATCATCGGTGAGTGTGCCAACGCGGTGGAAGCGATTGGTGCTATCCATCGCCTGAAACCGGATGTGGTTTTCCTCGATATTCAGATGCCCCGCATTACCGGGCTTGAAATGGTGGGGCTGCTTGACCCTGAGCATCGCCCTTATATTGTTTTTCTCACGGCCTTTGATGAATACGCAGTGCAAGCCTTTGAAGAACACGCGTTTGATTATTTGCTGAAACCACCGGAAAAGGAGCGTCTGAGCAAAACGTTGCAGCGACTGCGTTCAGGCTATCAGAAGCAAAATCTGGCAGATCTGCAACAGGAAGATGAACCGCTTAAATATATTCCCTGTACAGGGCACAACCGGATATGGCTGATGCAGTTAGATGAGGTGCTGTATGTCACCTCACGCTTGAGTGGAGTTTATGTGATGAGCGCCAATAAACAGGAAGGTTTTACCGAGTTAACCCTGCGTACGCTAGAAACCCGGACTTCTTTGACTCGCTGCCATCGCCAATATCTGGTCAATATGACTCATTTGCGGGAAATCATTTTTGGAGAAAATGGACAGGCAGAACTGGTGTTACGAAATAATGAGCATATCCCAGTCAGTCGCCGGTATTTAAAACCACTAAAAGAAGTTCTGGGGTTAAATTAATCATTTTTCCGGGCATAATGTCTTCAATATTAAAAAGCCCCTTCTCTGTTAGGAAAAGGGGCTTTATCTTCAAGGCATTATTTCAATGCACTGTGTCTTATCAGCTTATGCGTTGCCGCTGTTTTGACGACGACGTGGTGCGCTATTGCTCTCATCACCACTGCGGCCACGGGAATTAACACGATCGCCACGGCGTTCAGTGCTAAAACGACGACCACCATTACCAAAACCCTCACGATCACGACGTGGTGCATTACCACCGTTGCTACCGTTACCGCCAGTGCTACCATTACCGCCATTGCTAGCGTTGCTACCGTTACCAGTGCGACCACTACCACCGCCACGACGTTCGCGACGTTCAAACGGTTGTGCATCACCCATCAACTGCATATTCAGTGGCTTGTTCAGGATGCGGGTACGTGTGAAGTGAGACAGCAAATCCCCCGGCATTCCTTTTGGCAGCTCAATGGTGGAGTGAGTAGCGAACAGCTTGATATTACCGATATAACGGCTGCTGATATCACCTTCGTTGGCGATTGCACCAACAATGTGACGCACTTCAACACCATCATCACGACCTATTTCAATGCGGTACAGTTCCATGTCTCCCACATCACGGCGTTCGCGGCGCGGACGATCACCTTTGTCGCCACGGTCAGCTCTGTCGCCACGGTCGTTTCTGTCACCTCTGTCATTTCTTTCACGACTGCTGAAACCATCACGGCGACGGTCATCACGATCATTGAATTCACGACGAGGACGACGAACTGGGTCTGGTGGCAGAATCAGTGGGCGCTCACCCTGTGCCATTTTCAGCAATGACGCTGCCAGCGTTTCCATATCCAGCTCATCGTTAGTGCTCAGTTTAGACAACAGGGCACGATATTGATCCAGATCGCTGCTTTCCAGTTGCTGCTGAACCTTAGCCGCAAATTTCTCCAGACGACGCTGGCTCAGAAGTTCTGCATTCGGCAGTTCAACTTCTGGGATGGTCAGTTTCATGGTACGTTCAACGTTACGCAGCAGACGACGCTCGCGGTTTTCAACAAACAGCAGAGCACGGCCAGCACGACCAGCACGACCAGTACGGCCGATACGGTGTACATATGATTCCGCATCCATTGGGATATCGTAGTTCACGACCAGACTGATGCGCTCAACATCCAGACCACGAGCCGCTACATCTGTCGCAATCAGGATATCCAAACGGCCGTCTTTCAAACGTTCCAGTGTCTGCTCACGCAGCGCCTGATTCATGTCACCATTCAATGCCGCAGAGTTATAACCATGACGTTCCAGGGTTTCTGCTACTTCCAGCGTTGCATTTTTGGTACGCACGAAAATAATCGTAGCGTCAAAATCTTCTGTTTCAAGGAAACGTACCAGCGCTTCGTTTTTACGCACGCCATGTACAGACCAGTAGCTTTGGCTGATATCTGGACGAGTCGTCACACTGCTCTGAATACGAACTTCCTGTGGATCATTCATGAAACGACGAGTAATACGACGAATCGCTTCAGGCATAGTTGCTGAGAACAATGCAGTCTGGTGCTCAGCAGGGATCTGGCTCATGATGTTCTCAACATCTTCGATAAAGCCCATGCGCAGCATTTCGTCGGCTTCATCCAGTACCAGACCTTTCAGGTTGGACAGATCCAAAGTACCACGTTTCAGGTGATCCAACAGACGACCCGGCGTGCCTACCACAACCTGTGGCCCTTGACGCAGTGCACGCAATTGCACGTCGTAACGCTGTCCACCGTAGAGTGCAACAACATTTACGCTACGCATTTGCTTGGAAAACTCTGAACATGCTTCAGCAACCTGTACCGCCAGTTCACGGGTTGGCGCTAACACAAGGATCTGTGGAGCTTTAAGCTCAGCATCAATATTGTGCAGCAAAGGCAAGCTAAATGCTGCAGTTTTACCACTACCGGTCTGTGCCATACCCAGCACATCACGACCGTTTAACAGGTGAGGAATACATTGTTGTTGAATAGGGGAAGGCTTCTCATAGCCCATGTCTCCCAATGCAGCAAGAATAGGTGCTGATAAACCTAAATCAGCAAAAGAGATTTCAGTCTCAGTGGTCATGTAATGGTGCCTTATTAATCGTGGCGGCCAGTCTACATAACACAGTGAAAAGAATTTCTATCATTTTCATTTAAAATGTGAACTGGCTCAAATTATGTTATTAAACGAACAAACAAGCCCCCACCTATCAAGATGTGGACTTAAAAATCTGTCATGAAAATGTTCGTCAGCTATTGTTGGTTCGATTCCGATAGGTCATCTTGTCTCTGGCCTAGCAGCGCTAATTCCAACAATGCATAGCGGTGCTCAACAAAATTATGGACATTGTTAGCTACCGTCAGCTTGAATAACGCAACCGCGTTATCCTCATCCCCCAGACTTAGGTAATGCTTACCTAAATAGAAGTCAGTTTCACTGAGATGCTCAGCGAGCGAAGTGTTATCTGATGAATTCTCCTTCAGGCGATCCATCAGTGTTTTTTCACTGATTTTGCCTAAATAGAACTCAACAATATTCCAGCCCCATAGCCCCCGGTTCGCTTTGTCAAAATGGCGTGACAAATTGGTCATTGCAACCTTGGGATCGATTTTATCTTCCACAAGGTACAACCACAACGAACGGAAGGGATCATTTGGATCGTCTTGATAAAACGCCTGCAGATCATCCTGCGCTAAACGATAGCGGCCACCATAATACAGTGTAATGCCGCGATTCATTCGCGCGTAGTTGTAAGTTGGATCAAGCTCTAAAACAGAATCAAACGCTTCATAGGCAGCATCAAAATTGCCTGCCTGCGTAAAATAAATCCCTAAATAATTGAAAATTTCAGGAATATCAGGACGGATAGACAAAGCCACTGAAAAATCATTCTGCGCCAATGCCCTCAGCCCGAGGCTATCATACAACACACCTCTCTCATATAAAAGCTGTGCATACTCATCTTCTGTAAGAGAGCGACTGGCAAGTATTTGTTCCATACGAGCCAGGATAACCTCTTGTTGCAATGTCGGTTGTAATGGAATAGCAATCATTTCATTTTTACGCCATCCAGTGCTGCCACATCCCACAAGGAGAAAGATAACCGCAACATAACACCAGCGCAGAAAAGAATTCATTTCCTACTCCCGAAGTCAGACATTAATCAGAATGCCCTGTTACTCCACCCACATTGTATATTTCAGGCGTCCTGCCCAAAATTGACTAAACGGCGCCCTTTTTACAGGACGCCGTTCTTTACGTCAAATTTATTCTACTGATGATTCTGGTGATTGTAGTGCTTCATCGGTAGTGATATTGGTCACAGCTTCTTTCATACTCAGACGAATACGACCCTGACGGTCGATCTCCAGTACCTTGACAGGCACTTCCTGAGCGAGTTGCAGATAGTCTGTCACTTTCTCAACACGCTTATCTGCAATCTGAGAAATATGTACCAGACCTTCTTTACCACCACCAATAGCAACGAACGCACCGAAGTCAACAATACGGGTCACTTTACCGTTATAAATGCGGCCAACTTCAACCTCAGCAGTAATCTCTTCGATACGTCTGATAGCGTGATGGGCTTTATCACTGTCAGTGGCTGCAATCTTCACAGTACCATCATCTTCGATTTCGATGGTTGTACCAGTTTCTTCTGTCAGTGCACGGATCACTGAACCGCCTTTACCAATCACATCTTTGATCTTGTCTGGATTGATCTTAATGGTGTGAATGCGTGGCGCAAATTCAGAGATATCATTACGTGGGCTTTGGATAGCCTGTTCCATCACGCCAAGAATGTGCAGACGAGCACCTTTGGCTTGATTCAGAGCAACCTGCATGATTTCGCTGGTGATACCTTCAATTTTGATATCCATCTGCAATGCGCTGATACCATCACGGCTACCCGCGACTTTAAAGTCCATGTCACCCAGATGATCTTCGTCACCCAGAATATCAGACAGAACAACAAAGTTATCCCCTTCTTTCACCAGACCCATAGCGATACCAGCAACAGCAGCCTTAATAGGTACACCAGCATCCATCAGTGCCAGTGAAGCACCACAGACAGAAGCCATAGAAGAAGAACCGTTAGATTCGGTAATTTCAGACACTACGCGAATAGTATATGGGAATTCGTTAGCGGTTGGCATTACAGCCAAAACACCACGTTTCGCCAGACGACCGTGACCAATTTCACGACGTTTTGGTGAGCCGACCATACCCGTTTCACCAACAGAGTACGGAGGGAAGTTGTAATGGAACAGGAAGCGATCGGCTCGTTCGCCCATCAGTTCATCAATAACTTGGGCATCACGCTCAGTACCCAGTGTCGCTGCAACTAACGCCTGAGTCTCCCCACGGGTGAACAGGGATGAACCGTGAGTACGTGGCAGTACACCAGTACGAACGTCCAGTGCGCGAACCATGTCTTTTTCACGGCCGTCAATACGAGGCTCACCACGCAGGACACGGCCACGAACGACGTTTTTCTCCAGAACAGACAGAACGTCAAGAACTTCTGATTTTTCCAGTTCAACACCTTTTTCTACTGCTTCTGCAACGATAATCGCAGAAACTTCTTCTTTGATGGTATTAACCTGAGCGTAACGTTCTTGTTTTTCGGTAATACGGTAAGCATCACCCAGACGGCTTTCTGCCAGTTCAGCAACGCGATCATGCAGTGGCTGGTTGATAGATTCTGGTGCCCAGTCCCACTTCTCTTTACCCGTTTCAGCAACTAACGCATTGATGTGATCAATCACAATCTGCTGCTGTTCGTGACCAAAGACAACGGCACCCAGCATCTGCTCTTCAGTCAGCAGCTCCGCTTCAGATTCGACCATCAATACCGCGCCTGCTGTACCCGCAACCACTAAATCTAAACGGCTGTTTTTCAGTTCATCACTGGTTGGGTTCAACACGTACTGATCGTTGATGTAACCGACGCGTGCAGCACCAATTGGGCCATTGAATGGAATGCCTGACAGTGCCAGTGCAGCGGATGCACCAATCATGGCAACGATATCAGGGTTCACCAGTGGATTAACAGAAACAACTGTTGCGATGATTTGAACTTCGTTCAGAAAACCTTCTGGGAACAGTGGGCGCAGAGGACGGTCAATCAAACGGGCAACAAGGGTTTCACCTTCACCTGGACGGCCTTCACGGCGAAAGAAACTTCCTGGAATACGACCAGCAGCGTAAGTACGCTCCTGATAGTTAACGGTCAGTGGGAAGAAATCCTGACCTGCTTTCATTTTTTTCTGGCCAACAACGGTAACAAATACCGCAGTGTCATCCATATTTACCATAACGGCTGCTGTCGCCTGACGAGCCATCATGCCTGTTTCAATGGTCACTGTATGCTGACCATACTGGAATTTACGAACAATCGGATTCAGCAAAATCATATTCCTTGGTTAGTGTTGCCGACTCTAAATATCAGCAACAATAGACATTCTCTTTTTGCTACACCCTCACGACTAATGACAACACTTAATTCCCTTAAGCACTCTCATTAGCCGCGCGAGTCCCTGTAACGGAAGAGGTTAAAATTTCAGAAACAGAACTTAAGTTTTTAACGTTCCGCTTCCTAGAAGAAAAGGGGCCCTATTAGGCCCCTTTTCACTGAAACTCATCAATTAGCGACGCAGTCCCAGACGCTCGATCAGTGCAGTATAACGTGCAAGATCTTTGCGCTTCAGGTAGTTCAGTAGCTTACGACGCTGTGCAACCATGCGCAGCAGACCACGACGGCTGTGGTGATCTTTTTTGTGCTCTGAAAAGTGGCCTTGCAGGTGGTTGATTTGAGCGGTCAGCAGGGCAACCTGAACTTCGCTAGAACCACTGTCATTAGTGCCACGGCCAAACTCAGCAACGATTTGCGCTTTTGCTTCAGTGCTTAGAGACATAGTATAACTCCAAATATAGATTAAAAATCATGAGTGCCGATCTCTAATTCAGCAACTCACATATAGACGCGCTATTCTACGCTGCAAATAGGGGAAGCGCAAGACAGCCCAGTGATCATCATTTCCACGTTCCAGTACAATTTGCCTGTTTCTTATCTGTACCAAATTGCCTGTTTTAAACCACACAATTTATGCGATTAGTTTTTATAATTGTTCTATTTCTACCACCAGACGACGCGGAGCCACCAAGCCACCATCATCAATCACCGCGATGCCGATGAATTTGTTTTCATCCCCTTCAGTGACTCTCACCCATTCACCGGATGTTAAACTGTGTTTACTGCGAACTGGCTGCCCCTGCTTAAGATAAGCAGCAACAACTGATGCCAACTGAATGACTGGAAAATGTGCGACCGCTGTATCCATTGGCAGTAACAATGGATCGAGCAATTCTCCCGCATCAACTTCTTGTTCTTCAGCCTGTTTTTTTAATTCATGCAACTGTTCCAGTGTCACCATTCTATGAGTAGGATAATTGGCAACCTGCAAACGGTGCAGATAAATTACATGCGCACCACAGCCCAATAGTTCGCCTAAATCATCAATGATAGTACGGATATACGTTCCCTTGGAACAGTGTATTTCCAGCTCTAGCTCATCACCTTCCCAGCGAATGAACTGCAATTCGTAAACAGTAATCGGACGCGCTTCCCGCTCAATTGCAATTCCCTGACGGGCATATTCATACAGCGGTTTTCCCTGATGTTTCAGCGCAGAATACATGGAAGGAACCTGCATGGTATCACCACGGAATGTATCCAATGCGGCTGCAAGCTGGGGCTGGGTAATCTGCACTTCACGTTCACAAATGACTTTTCCATGTGAATCCGAAGTGTCTGTGCGCTGTCCCAAACGGGCAATTACCCGATAGCGTTTGTCAGAATCCAGCAGGAACTGGGAAAATTTGGTCGCTTCACCAAGGCAAATTGGCAGCATTCCGGTAGCCAGTGGATCTAGCGCACCCGTATGACCCGCTTTGCTGGCATCGAAGATCCGCCTTACTTTCTGTAACGCATCATTAGAGGAAATATCCTGCGGCTTATCCAGCAGCAATACGCCGTGTATCGCACGGCCCCTACGACGACGCCCCATCACTTTTCCTCGTTGTGATCCGTAGAAACACGACGCTGCTCATCGTTTTTCACGACTTTAGTGACAAGGTTTGACATGCGCATTCCGTCTACCAGAGAGCTGTCGTAAGAGAACGTCAGTTCAGGGATAACACGCAGACGCATGGCTTTGCCCAGCAAGGAACGAATAAAACCAGAAGCTTCATTCAAGGCCTTAATGCCCACGTTAACCATATCCGAATCTTGCCCTTCGACCAACACATTCAAAAAAGTCACAAATACTTTGGCATAAGCCAGATCACGGGAAACCTCAACACCAGAGACTGTTGCCATACCGATACGGGGATCTTTAACTTCGCGCTGTAAAATGATGGCAATTTCTTTTTGCATTTCCTGTGCAACGCGCTGAGTTCGGCTGAATTCTCTTGCCATTGTTTTATCTCCTGACATTTTGGGGGGCATAAAGCCCCCCAAGAATGGAATGAATCTATGATGGTATTAAACGATGGAGCGTTTGATTTCAATAATTTCAAAGACTTCAATCATGTCACCAACACGGACGTCATTGTAGTTCTTCACACCGATACCACATTCCATACCATTACGGACTTCGTTAACGTCATCCTTAAAGCGACGCAGGGATTCCAGCTCACCTTCGTAGATAACCACGTTGTCACGCAGGACGCGGATAGGGTTATTACGCTTGATGGAGCCTTCTGTCACCATACAGCCAGCGATAGCACCAAACTTCGGTGATTTAAAGACATCACGGACTTCTGCAAGACCCATGATCTGCTGTTTGTATTCTGGTGCCAGCATACCGCTCATTGCCTGTTTGATTTCATCAATCAGACTATAGATAACGGAGTAGTAACGCAGATCAACACTTTCGCTTTCAATAATACGACGTGCAGAAGCATCCGCACGGACGTTGAAGCCCAGAATGATTGCGTTAGACGCTGCGGCAAGAGTCGCATCAGTTTCAGTGATCCCGCCGACACCAGAACCGATGATTTTCACTTTCACTTCATCAGTAGACAGTTTCAGCAGTGAGTCGCAGATCGCTTCACATGTACCCTGAACGTCGGTTTTCAGAACGATGTTCAGTTCAGATACCTTACCTTCTTCCATGTTGGCAAACATGTTTTCCAGTTTAGATTTCTGCTGGCGAGCCAGTTTCACTTCGCGGAATTTACCCTGACGGTACAAGGCTACTTCACGAGCTTTCTTCTCGTCACGTACCACAGTCGCTTCATCACCCGCTGACGGTACGCTGGAAAGACCTAGAATTTCGACTGGAATGGATGGACCAGCAGACGTGACTTCAAGACCAAGTTCGTCACGCATCGCACGGATACGGCCATATTCAAAGCCACACAGGACGATGTCGCCCTTATTCAGAGTACCTGATTGAACCAGAATGGTTGCAACTGGGCCACGGCCTTTATCCAGGAAGGATTCAATGACCACACCATTAGCCATACCAGTACGAACAGCATTCAGTTCAAGCAGTTCAGCCTGTAGCAGAATACATTCCAGCAATTCATCAATACCGAGACCTGCTTTGGCAGAAACGCTCATGAACTGGTTTTCACCACCCCATTCTTCAGGAATGATACCGTATTGTGTCAGTTCATTCTTGACGCGATCTGGATCAGCATCTGGCTTATCGATTTTGTTCACAGCAACAACAACAGGTACGTTAGCTGCCTTGGCATGCTGGATGGCTTCCACGGTCTGAGGCATCACGCCATCATCCGCGGCGACAACCAGAACGACGATATCCGTCGCCTTGGCACCACGAGCACGCATAGAAGTAAACGCAGCATGTCCTGGGGTATCAAGGAAGGTGATCATACCTTTTTCAGTTTGTACATGGTACGCACCGATATGCTGGGTAATGCCACCTGCTTCGCCAGAAGCTACTTTAGTAGAACGAATGTAGTCCAGCAGTGAGGTTTTACCGTGGTCAACGTGACCCATGATGGTAACAACAGGCGCACGTGACTCAGCCAGCGTTTCACCTGTGTCACGATCGCTCATCAGCGCTTCTTCCAGTTCGTTTTCACGACGCAGGATAACTTTGTGCCCCATTTCTTCAGCAACTAGCTGTGCAGTTTCCTGATCAATAACTTGATTAATGGTCGCCATAGCGCCCATCTTCATCATGGTCTTGATAACTTGGGAACCTTTGACCGCCATCTTGTTGGCCAGTTCAGCTACGGTAATGGTTTCACCAATCACAACATCACGGTTAACCGCGGCAACTGGCTTGGTGAAGCTTTGCTGTAAGGTACTCGGTTTGCGCTGTTTGCCTTTGTTACGGCCAACTGCACGTGCTTCTTCGCGATCAGCTTTCGATTCAGAATGTTTGTTATTCTTCTTCTGGCGTGTAGCTTTGCCACCACGGCTACGGGTACGGCGATCGCCTTCAACTTTAGCGTCATTTTCGTCTTCCGCAGCACGGGCGTGTTGGGAAGTGGTTACGTGATAATCATCAGTATTTTCGCTGGGTTCAGCGGTTTCTGACCATTTATCTTTATTTTCTTCTGCCATGCGACGCGCTTCTTCCGCGACACGTTTCGCTTCCGCTTCAACTTTGCGGCGCACCTCTTCTTCAGCTTTGCGTTTTAAATTTGCTGCTTCGGCTTCACGGCGCGCTTTTTCACTTTGCACGGCAGGCTCAGTCTGAACTGATTTTGGTTTGTTTTCGGTATGTTGCTTAGTCACTTTTTCTTTTTCCGCCGCCTCACGCTGAGTCATGTCAACCCCTTCGCGTTTAGCTTTTTCTTCTGCTTCACGTTGAGCGCTCTTTGCTGCTTCACGTTTTGCCTGTTCTTCAGCATCACGTTTAGCTTGCTCTTCCGCGAATTTTTTCGCTTCAGTTTCAAGCCGCGCCTTTTCTTCTACCTCGCGCCGAGCCTGCTCTTCCGCTTCACGCTTCGCCTGTTCTTCCGTTGGAGATTGTTCAATCGCGTCACGGTTCACATATGTGCGTTTTTTGCGGACTTCAATCGCTACCGATTTACTTTTGCCACCGGTGCCAGGAACGTTTAGTGTACTGCGAGTCTTACGCTGTAGTGTCAATTTACCTGGCTGGCCGCCAGAACCGCCTTGTTCGCGGTTCAAGTGTGCCAGCAAAGATTCTTTTTCTCTCTGGGAAACAGAGTCAGTTGCGGTTTTCTGAATGCCAGCATCAGCGAATTGCTGGATCAGGCGTTCAACCGATGTCTGGATCTCTTCTGCCAGTAATTTTACGGTTACCTCTGTCATTCTGTTCCTTCCTGCTACAGTTTATTTATGCATCATCGCCAAACCAACAGATATTACGGGCTGCCATAATGAGTTCTCCTGCTTTCTCATCACTCAGTCCTTCGATATCAGATAAGTCGTCGATACCCTGCTCGGCAAGATCTTCCAGAGTACAGATGCCATGGGCAGCCAGGTTAAACGCCAAAGTACGATCCATGCCAGATAAATTCAATAAATCTTCGGCAGGTTGCTGATCACCAAGACTCTCTTTCTGAGCCAGTTCCAGCGTCGTCAAGGCCGCTTTTGCACGTTCACGAAGAACTTCAACGGTTTCCTCATCAAGGCCTTCTATTGCCAGAAGTTCATTAATTGGCACATAAGCCAGTTCTTCTAGCGTAGAGAAACCTTCCTCGACCAATACGGTGGCGAAATCTACATCAATGTCGAGATGCTTGGTAAATGTATCAATAGAAGCATGTGCTTCTGCCTGATGTTTTGCTTGCAGCTCTTCCGCAGTCATGACATTCAGTTCCCACTTGTCATCACCACGATGTTTTTTCAGCAGTTGTGCCGCCAGGCGGACGTTTTGACCATTACGGCCAATCGCCTGAGCAAGATTGCTGCTTTCCACGGCAACATCCATCGTGCAGTTATCTTCATCAACTACGATAGATGCAACATCCGCCGGAGCCATTGCATTAATGACAAACTGTGCAGGGTTATCATCCCACAGCACAATGTCAATTCTTTCACCGCCCAGTTCACTGGAAACGGCCTGTACTCTCGCACCACGCATACCTACGCAGGCACCAACTGGATCGATACGTTTGTCGTTGGTTTTTACTGCGATTTTCGCGCGAGAGCCTGGATCACGGGCGGCTGCTTTAATCTCAATGATCTCTTCGCCAATCTCAGGCACCTCAATGCGGAACAGCTCAACCAACATCTCAGGACGAGAGCGGGTGATAAAAAGCTGTGCGCCACGAGCTTCTGGACGAACATCATACAGGACACCACGCACACGGTCACCTGGACGGAAGTTTTCCCGTGGCAACATATCTTCACGTAAAATGACCGCTTCAGCGTTATTACCCAAATCAAGGGTAATATTTTCACGGTTCACTTTCTTGACCTGAGCAGTCACGATCTCGCCCTGCTGCTCACGGAACTGATCAACCACCATCGCCCGTTCAGCTTCACGCACTTTCTGTACGATAACCTGTTTTGCGGTCTGGGTAGTGATACGGTCAAAAGTTACTGATTCAATTTGATCTTCAATATAACCACCCAGTTCCATTTCTGGGTCTTCATATTTTGCAGCTTCCAGCGTGATTTCACGGGTTGGCAGAGTTACTTCCTCAACCGCCACCCAACGACGGAAGGTATCGAAATCACCGGATTTACGATCGATGCAGACACGAACGTCAATTTCCTGCTCATACTTTTTCTTGGTGGCTGTCGCCAGTGCAATTTCTAATGCTTCGAAGATTTTTTCGCGAGGGAGAGATTTTTCATTAGAAACCGCTTCCACAACAGCCAGAATTTCTTTATTCATCCTAGTTGCCTCATCCGAACTTTAAAAGTGGGGTACCAGGTTCGCTTTCTGGATGTTGCTCAGTGCGAACACTTCGTCTTTTCCATCCACCGTAACCGTAATCATTTCACCATCGACAACTTTAATAATACCTTGCCATCTACGGCGATTCTGCATTGCCATACGTAAAACCAGACTAACTTCTTCACCCATAAAACGCTGGTAATGTTCAGCCTTAAACAGTGGACGTTCAAGTCCTGGTGAAGATATTTCCAGGTTATAAAGCACTGAGATCGGATCTTCGACATCGAGTACTGCACTGACCTGGTGGCTCACATCAGCACAATTATCAACAGTGATACCCTCCTCACTATCGATATAGACCCGCAGTGTTGATACACGTGCACGGATAAACTCCAGGCCCACTAATTCAAACCCCAAAGCTTCAACTGGTGCTGAAATCATCGCTGTTAATTTTTGCTCTAATGTGGACAAGCCCACCCCCAAGACATAAAAAAAGGGCTATATTAGCCCAGTAGTTCTGCTGTCAAATAACAAAAAACCCCGATACTCGGGGCTTTATGTAACTGGACCCTGTTTACTGCCAGTGGTCTCAACCAACTTCTTTTATACCTATCAAAACAACCTTTCAAATCAGGATCGATGTCTCTATGGCTGCTGAATTATAACTCTTGAAAAGGTATATGTTGTTAAGAAGTGGTTGCGGGAGCCGGATTTGAACCGACGACCTTCGGGTTATGAGCCCGACGAGCTACCATGCTGCTCCATCCCGCGTTCGAAAACGTGGCAAATCTTACGCTGATAATACTAAAAACGCAAGTTTCTAGATTATGGTGCCGAGGACGGGACTTGAACCCGTACGCCCGTTGTTTAGGCACTACCACCTCAAGGTAGCGTGTATACCAATTTCACCACCTCGGCACTGATTATAGAACTGTTATTTCAACCTGTCGCTTATACTTACTGCTTAAACTAATAACCTGGTTAAACTAACAACTCCATTTTAATTCTTTTACTGAAAATTACTGTGGGATATCACTATTTGGTTTTGCTGGCGATGCTGGTACTTCTGCTTGTTTTTCAACTTTTACAGGCTCAGCAAGATTTTCCCACTTACTGTCTGAACCAGTTCGGTTGCTGCTCATGTTACCCAGAATCAAACTGATAACAAAAAACAATGTAGCAAAAATAGCCGTCATACGGGTCATAAAATTACTAGATCCCGATGAACCAAACAGTGTTGCAGACGCACCCGCACCGAAAGAAGCACCCATATCAGCACCTTTACCCTGCTGTAGCAGAACCAGAGCAATTACTCCAAGACCAGCCAGCAAGAATACACCTAAAAGAGCTTCATACATATGTCGTACCTGTTTCCTCGTGGGGATTTACCACAATTCTGTAGCAACGTTATACTGCATCACCCGCTCATAATTAGAAAAATTAACTTATTGAGCGGGTGTGAATACTAACCAAAGCGTTTCAGACAAGCAAGGTTAATTTCAAATACTGGCGTTGTTCGAAGAAAAAATCAACAAATTACCCTGTTTTTTTCACGGCATCAGCAATACGGTGTGCCAATGCAGTGACCAATTCTTCATCTTCACCTTCCACCATCACACGGATAAGTGGCTCTGTGCCCGATTTACGTAGCAGTACTCGACCACGGCCGTTCAATTCAGCCTCAACCGATTTAACGGCTTCTAGCACAGATTCTGATTGCAGAGGATCGTTGTCACCTGCAAAACGGACATTTACCAAAATTTGTGGCAGAAGTTTCATGCCGCTGCAAAGGTCATGCAGGCTCATATTATTCCGTACCATCGCGCTCAGTATCTGCAATCCTGCCACAATGCCATCGCCAGTCGTAGTTTTATCCAGCAAAATCACATGACCGGAATTTTCCGCCCCTAGACGCCAACCTTTTTCTTGCAATTTTTCCAGTACGTAGCGATCGCCCACTTTTGCTCGCTCAAATGGGATGCCAAGCTGTTTAAGAGCCAATTCCAGCCCTATATTGCTCATTAGAGTACCAACCGCACCACCGCGCAGTTGCCCCTGTCTCAATGCCTCACGTGCAATGATATAGAGGATCTGGTCTCCATCCACTTTCTGTCCCAGATGATCAACCATGATAATGCGATCACCATCACCATCAAATGCCAGACCAACATCAGCCTGTTCTTCCTGTACCCGCTTCTGTAACAAGCGAACATCTGTTGCACCACACTCTTCATTAATGTTGATGCCATTCGGCTCACAGCCAATGGTCACAACATTCGCACCCAGCTCTCTGAGAACGTTCGGGGCAATATGATAGGTTGCACCATTGGCACAATCTAATACAACTTTCAATCCATTCAGGCTTTGTTCACTCGGGAATGTGCCTTTACAAAATTCAATATAACGACCAGCCGCATCAACAATCCGATTGGCACGCCCCAACTCAGCAGATTCTACGCAGGTCAGTGGTTTTTCCATTTCAGCTTCAATGGCTTCTTCAACATTATCAGGCAGTTTGGTTCCATCGATAGAGAAGAATTTAATACCGTTGTCATAGTAAGGATTGTGAGAGGCTGAAATGACAATTCCCGCTTCTGCGCGGAAAGTACGTGTCAAATAGGCCACAGCTGGTGTTGGCATGGGGCCAGTAAAAGATGCTGATAGACCCGCTGCTGCCAACCCTGCTTCTAGAGCAGACTCCAGCATATAGCCGGAAATACGCGTATCTTTACCAATGATAATCTTGCGAGAACCATGACGCGCCAGTACTTTTCCCGCAGCCCAACCGAGTTTCAAAACAAAATCAGGGGTAATTGGGCTATCACCCACTTTGCCACGAATACCATCAGTACCAAAATATTTACGGCTACTCATAAATTTTTTCTTCCTTTGCTGAACGTGTTCTTTGCTCACAGCGTGTTCTTGACAGCCAGTATGTTTTTCGCTGACAGTGTTGCCTGAACAATTTGCATTGTCTGTACGGTTTCTTTTACATCATGCACACGAATAATCTGGGCACCTTGCATCGCTGCAATCACAGCGCAGGCGATACTTCCTGTTACACACTCCTGCGGTGGTACATGAAGTAATTGGCCAATCATTGATTTGCGTGACATTCCAGCCAGAATAGGCAAGCCAAGATGATGGAATTCTTCCAAATGAGCCAATAGCTGATAATTATGCGATAAGTTCTTCCCGAAGCCGAAGCCTGGATCAAGGATCAGTTTGTTTTTTGCGATGCCTGCCGCAACACAGCGATCAATTTGCCTCGTCAAAAATGTTTTGGTTTCCCAAACGGCATCTTCATAGTATGGCTCTGCCTGCATAGTGCTGGGTTGTCCCTGCATGTGCATCAGGCAAACAGGCAATCCCGTCTTTACTGCTGCGTCAAGTGCACCAAACTCCTGCAACGAACGAATATCATTGATCATATGAGCCCCGACTTTAGCAGATTCCTGCATCACTATGGCTTTTGAGGTATCGATGGAGATCCATGCATCAAAACGCCGCGCCAGTGCTTCAACCACGGGGACAACGCGATCCAGTTCTTCCTGCTCACTCACATCCACGGCACCAGGGCGTGTCGATTCTCCACCCACATCAATAATGGCTGCACCTTCCTCGATCATTGTGGCTGCGTGCCGCAACGCGGCATCAAAGGTACTGTGATTGCCTCCATCTGAAAAAGAATCAGGAGTAACGTTCAGAATCCCCATTACTTGTGGACGGGAAAGATCGAGGACACTGCCTCTGGCTGTCAGTTTCATCGCTAGGGTGCCTTAATGTCAAAACCCCAGAAAGATCTGGGGTTTAATAAGTACAGTCTGTCAAATCCAAGGGCAACAGTCTGTAATTGCCCTTAATTTGATAAAGGTTGTTAACTGTATTATGCGGTTGGATTACCATCCGCAGGTTTCACAGTCTGCTGCGGAGATGACATATTATGACGGTTATTACCGCCATTATTGTTGTCACCTTCCCAACCTGCTGGTGAACGCACTGTTGTTCGATTCATCAAGTCATCAATCTGAGATACATCAATGGTTTCATACTTCATCAACGCATCTTTCATCGAATGCAGGATATCCAGATTATCCATCAGAATTTTACGGGCGCGTTGATAGTTACGATCGACGATAGCTTTCACTTCCTGATCAATTAAACGCGCAGTATCTTCCGACATGTGTTTTGCTTTAGCAACCGAACGGCCAAGGAAGATTTCGCCTTCTTCTTCCGCATACAGCAGTGGGCCCAGTTTTTCCGAAAAGCCCCACTGTGTCACCATGTTACGGGCAATGGATGTCGCCACCTTAATATCGTTGGATGCGCCAGTAGAAACACTGTCTACACCGTAGATAATTTCTTCTGCCAGACGGCCACCGTATAATGTTGAAAGCTGGCTTTCCAGTTTCTGGCGGCTCGCGCTGATCTGATCACCTTCTGGCAGGAAGAAAGTCACACCCAATGCACGACCGCGAGGAATAATCGTGACTTTATGAACAGGATCATGTTCTGGCACTAGACGGCCAATGATGGCGTGTCCTGCTTCATGATAAGCCGTGGATTCTTTCTGCTCTTCCGTCATGACCATGGAACGGCGTTCTGCACCCATCATGATCTTATCTTTTGCTTTTTCAAACTCCACCATGGAAACAACGCGCTTATTGCCACGAGCGGCAAACAAGGCAGCTTCGTTCGCAAGGTTCGCAAGATCTGCACCAGAGAAACCTGGTGTACCACGAGCAATGATGGAAGCGTCAACGTCGGTATCCAGCGGGATACGGCGCATATGCACTTTCAAAATCTGCTCACGACCGCGAACATCTGGCAGGCCAACAACGACTTGGCGGTCGAAGCGACCCGGACGCAGCAATGCAGGGTCCAGCACATCAGGACGGTTAGTTGCGGCAATAACGATGATGCCTTCATTACCTTCGAAACCATCCATTTCAACCAGCATCTGGTTCAGTGTCTGTTCACGTTCATCGTGTCCACCACCCAGACCAGCACCACGTTGACGGCCTACAGCATCAATTTCGTCGATGAAGATGATACAAGGCGCAGATTTTTTCGCCTGTTCAAACATATCACGAACACGGGAAGCTCCCACACCAACGAACATTTCAACGAAGTCAGAACCGGAAATGGTAAAGAAAGGCACTTTAGCCTCACCTGCGATGGCTTTTGCCAGCAACGTTTTACCTGTACCAGGAGGACCAACCATTAAGATACCTTTCGGGATCTTACCACCCAGTTTCTGGAAACGGCCAGGTTCACGCAGATATTCCACCAGTTCTCCCACTTCTTCTTTTGCTTCGTCGCAGCCAGCAACATCCGCAAACGTGGTTTTAATCTGATCTTCTGTCAACATGCGGGCTTTGCTCTTACCAAAAGACATCGCCCCTTTACCGCCACCACCTTGCATTTGGCGCATAAAGAATATCCAGACGCCAATCAGCAATAGCATTGGGAACCAGGAAATAAAGAGAGTCGCGAGCAGGCCCTGTTGTTCTGGTGGTTCACCAATAACTTTCACCTGCTTATTCAGTAGAGTATCCAGCAGCTTCTCATCCTGAATTGGCATGTAAGTGCTGTATTTTTTACCGTCGTCTTTCTTACTGTAATCAATATCACGACCCGATATACGTACTTCTCGCACTTGATTCTGAGATAACTCACTGATGAAATTAGAGTAATCTACCCTACGACCGCTAGAGTCGCCAGGACCAAAACTCTGGAACAATACCATCAAGACAACTGCGATGACTAACCAGAGAATCAGGTTTTTCGCCATGTCACTCAAGGGATTAACCTCATATTACAACTGTGTTAACAAATAGTAGTCAGGGTACTACAGTTTCCGCCCTGTCGCTACAATGTATACTTCACGCGATCGTGCCCGCGAAGCTTCTGGTTTACGAATTTTAACCTTCGTAAAAAGGGAGCGTATTTCCCTCAGGTATTCATCAAAGCCTTCTCCCTGAAACACTTTAACGATAAAACTGCCGCCAGGGGCCAGCACATCACGACACATACCTAACGCTAACTCAATCAGATACATGGATCGAGGAATATCGACCGCGGGGGTTCCACTCATATTGGGAGCCATATCCGACATGACAACCTGGACTTTATTATCACCCACTCTCTCAAGCAATGCTTTCAATACAAGTTCATCACGAAAATCGCCTTGAAGGAAATCAACTCCAACAATCGGATCCATTGGTAAAAGGTCGCAAGCAATCACCCGCCCACGATCACCAATCTGATTGACTACATATTGAGACCACCCTCCCGGAGAAGCGCCTAAATCAACAACGGTCATACCCGGTTTAAAGATTTTGTCGCTTTGTTGTATCCCATCAAGTTTAAACCAAGCGCGAGAGCGAAGCCCTTTTTTCTGCGCCTGAAGAACATATTTATCACTAAAATGTTCCTGTAACCAGCGACTAGAGCTTGCTGAGCGTTTTTTATTGGCCATTGTTCTTTCCAACTATACGAATAGAGAGCTATATTTTTGCACTCTCCTATCAAATCACGCCATACTTTTATGGTGATAGATACGAGATGGCGGTAGAATAGGCCGTTTTCAATCCCAACATAAGCAAAAAAACGATGACTCTTAACAAGAAACAAGTGCAATACCTGAAAAGTCTCGCTCATTCATTAAAGCCTGTCGTTATGATTGGTAACAACGGGCTGACTGAAGGCGTGTTGGCTGAAATCGAGCAAACTCTTTCGCATCACGAGCTTATCAAAGTCAAAGTTGCAGGCGAAGACCGTGAAATCAAAACTTTGATCGCTGAAGCGATTGTTCGTGAAACTGGTGCATATAATGTGCAAATCATTGGGAAAATGCTAGTTCTCTACCGTCCATCGAAAGAACGCAGGATTAGTTTACCGAAATAATCACAGCATATTTATACAAAAGTGCCATATCTACCATGATAAAAAAGGCCATCTCAGGCCTTTTTTATTTCCATATCAGCATAATGGCCGCTTGCCACGATTTCTCTGTAACAGTTTCTCACCCTCACAGGCAGGATTAAACTGTTTCCCAACATCAGAGATACTCGACATTCAGAACTTCATATTCCACTTTGCCGCCTGGCGTACTGATCACAGCAACATCATCCACTTCTTTACCAATCAGCCCACGAGCAATAGGTGAATTCACCGAAATCAGGTTCTCTTTGATATTCGCTTCATCGTCACCCACGATACGGTAAGTCTGTTCTTCATCAGAACCCATATTCAATACCGTTACCGTTGCCCCAAAGATCACACGACCATTATTAATCATCTTCGTGATATCAATCACCTGCGCATTGGAAAGTTTAGCTTCGATTTCCTGAATACGGCCTTCGCAGAACCCTTGCTGCTCACGAGCAGCATGATATTCCGCATTTTCTTTCAAATCACCATGCGCACGCGCATCAGCGATTGCGGTAATAATTTTAGGGCGACGTACATTTTTCAGATTTTCTAATTCTTCGCGCAATTTATCCGCGCCACGTACCGTCATCGGAATTTGTTTCATTTATCAAACCTCTAAATCAATCCTAAGACCAAACAACATCTTCCTGATTTTTGCAATAACAGCATAATGAGCACACCTTATCAGGCGAGTCTCCAGACAATAAAAAGAGAGCAAACTACAGTATACCCTGAAGTTCACATATCTATTTTGCCTGCTAATCTATTATTCTAACGTAGAGTTGATAATGGATCATCGTTTACTTTTTCCTGAATTTCACCTTAGTATTATTGATGTAAATATTTTTAGAATACTTTCACCTTCATATGCGAGATCTATGGCTCTTTTAAAGATTACCAGCAGAATAGCTTGTATGCTCAGTTTTAGTCTGAGCATTTTCAGTGCAAATGCTTCCTCAATAGAAGAAGATGCTCAATATTTGCCTGCGGGAACTGACTTCTCATTTATTGCCCAGAAAATTGGCTCAAAAACGCCCTTACTTGATTATAATGGGCAGCAATTGGCATTACCTGCCAGTACGCAGAAAATTGTGACGGCATTGGCAGCCCTGTTACAGCTTGGCAAGGATTACCGTTTTATCACCACACTGGAAAGTAATGCTGATATTTCAGATGGGATATTGAGAGGCAACCTAACTGCCCGTTTTGTTGGTGATCCAACGCTGACACGTTCGCAACTGCGCAATATGGTAGAAACGTTGAAACAATCCGGCATAAAACAGATTGATGGCGACCTCATCATAGACAGTTCAATTTTCTCAAGCCATGATAAAGCTCCGGGTTGGGTGTGGAATGACATGACCCAATGCTTCAGTGCACCTCCAGCCGCCGCAATTGTCGATAAAAACTGCTTTTCTGTTTCGCTGTACAGTTCAGAACAACCCGGTGAACTGGCGTTTGTCCGTGTTCCTTCTTTTTATCCTGTCAATATATTCAGTGAAGTAAAAACGCTGTCTAAAGGCTCTCCAGAAGCAAAATACTGTGAACTGGATGTTACTTCAGGTGAATTAAACAGATTTACTCTGACAGGCTGTCTGACACAACGCAGTGAGCCACTACCACTGGCATTCGCCATCCAGAATGGAGCTAGTTATGCAGGTGCCATTTTGAAAAATGAACTACATATCGCTGGCATTGAGCTAAAAGGTCACCTACGTCGCCAATCAGATCCTGAGCAACCAGAGAAGATTCTCGCTTTGAATGAATCTGCTCCATTGCATGTTCTGCTCAAAACCATGCTGAAAAAATCAGATAACATGATTGCCGATACCCTCTTTCGCACCCTCGGCCATCGCTATTTCAACGTGCCCGGAACATGGCGGACTGGTTCTGATGCCATTCGTCACATACTGAAACAAAAAGCAGGCATCGATCTAGGCAGTACCATCATGGTTGATGGTTCCGGCCTTTCACGCCACAATTTAATCACACCAGCAACCATGATGGAGATCTTGCAATTTATCGCGCAACATAATGATGATCTCGACTTTATCTCCATGCTACCAAAATCAGGTTATGACGGTACTCTGTCCTATCGTCCGGGACTCCATGAAGCGGGTGTAAATGGTAAAGTCTTTGCAAAAACAGGGTCACTGCAAGGGGTTTATAATCTTGCAGGCTTTATTACCGCTGCCAGCGGGCAGAAGATTGCTTTTGTCCAATTTATCTCTTCTTATTCTGTTTTACCTGACGATCAACGTACCCGCCGTATTCCTTTGGCTCGTTTCGAAAGCCATTTATATAAATCGTTATACCAAAATCATTGATCGAAAAAGGGCGCTTAAAAAGCGCCCTTTTATCATTCTTATACATCAGGAACGAAGATCTAGTGTTTATAAATAAACTCTATGCCTTCTTCGTCTCCCTCATCCCAGTCATCATCCAAATCATCGTCAACATCCGCATCAGATGATTGTTGTAACTGTTCCTTATGGTAATCATCCCACATGAATTCAACTTTTTCCGGCTGGGCTTCTGCCTCCACGTCCATATGGCGAGGCTGAGCTTTCATGAATTCCATGATGTCCCAGCAAAGCTCTTTCACACCCTGACGATTTACAGCTGAAATCATGTAATAATCACCTTCCCAGCCAAGCTCATCAGCAATGGCTTTTGCCCGCTGTTTAGCTTCTTCCGGATCGGTCAGATCGACTTTATTGAATACCAGCCAACGCGGTTTTTCTGCCAGTTTTTCGCTGTATTTATGCAGTTCTTTGATAATGATACGGGCATTTTCAACCGGATCAGATTCATCGAGCGGGCAGAGATCAATTAAGTGAAGTAAGACACGACAACGTTCCAAATGTTTCAGGAAACGAATACCCAAACCCACACCTTCTGACGCACCCTCGATCAAACCGGGAATATCTGCCACTACAAAGCTTTGCTCGTTATCCATCCGCACGACGCCAAGACTTGGCACCAGTGTCGTGAATGGGTAATCCGCCACTTTAGGTTTCGCCGCCGAAACAGAGCGAATGAAGGTGGATTTACCTGCATTAGGCATCCCCAGCATTCCCACGTCTGCCAGCAGCATCAGCTCCAGCATCAGCTCACGGCTTTCACCTGGCGTCCCCATAGTTTTTTGGCGGGGAGCACGGTTAACAGAAGATTTAAAGCGGGTATTACCAAGACCGTGGAACCCCCCTTTAGCAACCATCTGACGCTGCTCATGACGCACCATATCCGCAAGGACTTCCCCAGTCGCGATATCGCGCACACGGGTTCCTACTGGGACTTTGATGGTAATGTCTTGGCCACGTCTACCGGTACAACCACGGCTTTGTCCGTTTTGACCACGTTCAGCACGGAAGGATTTTTCAAAGCGGTAGTCAATCAGCGTATTGAGATTTTCATCTGCCAGCAGATAAACATCACCGCCGTCACCACCATCACCGCCGTCTGGCCCACCTTTTGGAATATATTTTTCTCGACGGAAGCTGACACAACCATTGCCACCATCTCCCGCTACAACCAGTATGCTGGCTTCATCTACAAATTTCATCACTTTTCTCCGTAGGATAACCACCGTAAAGCTGGATGGCTGCTGTACCCAGAGATGGCATAATTCAGAATATAAAAAGCCCCGCAACACACATTGCAGGGCTTCCGATTCGATTGAGACTCAAAAAATTTATTCAGCTACGATACTGATAAACTTACGGTTTTTTGAACCTTTAACTTCGAATTTAATTTTTCCGTCAGCTAATGCGAACAGGGTGTGGTCACGACCACAACCTACGTTGCTGCCTGCATGGAATTTAGTACCACGTTGACGAACAATGATGCTGCCTGCCAAAACAGACTCACCACCAAAACGTTTTACACCCAGACGTTTGCTTTCAGAATCGCGACCGTTACGAGTCGAGCCGCCAGCCTTTTTGTGTGCCATTAATCTGCTCTCCTAAAATCTTAAGCGATGCCAGTGATTTTAACATCAGTGAACCACTGACGGTGGCCCTGCTGCTTACGGCTGTGTTTACGACGACGAAACTTAACGATTTTAATTTTCTCGCCACGGCCATGAGCAACAACTTCAGCTTTAACTTTAACGCCTTCAACTACTGGAGCGCCGATCTTAATATCTTCACCATTAGCGACCATCAGAACCTGGTCAAACTCAACAGTTTCACCGGTTGCGATGTCCAGCTTTTCCAAGCGAATTGTCTGACCTTCGCTTACTCGGTGTTGTTTACCACCACTTTGGAAAACTGCGTACATATAAACTCCGCTTTCCGCGCACCCCCTAAAATATCTTTCCAGAGCGCGCTATAAAATATTCACAATAGGGCGCGAATTCTACGCAAAAACCGATTCGAAGACAAGTGCAGAATTAGAACAGATGAGAAAAAAACAGAGTTTTTCGATTGTCATTTATTTGAACGGTTTTTCAAGTACAATCGATACATCGTGATATCTGTTGATATGCTAATTTAATGAGCACAGCTCTGAATCAGAGTCCAAAGCCAAAACATGAATTTAGAATCAATAATTAAACTTACCGCTGATGATATGGCAGCGGTTAATGAAACCATTCTTAATCAATTAAATTCTGATGTTGCGCTGATCAACCAACTTGGCTACTACATTATCAGCGGCGGTGGTAAGCGTATTCGCCCAATGATTGCGGTACTGGCCGGAAAAGCACTTCATTGTGAAAAAGAAAAACATATCAAAGTTGCCGCCTTAATCGAATTTATTCACACTGCAACGCTATTGCATGACGATGTTGTCGATGAATCCGACATGCGCCGAGGCAAAGCGACAGCCAACGCTATGTATGGCAATGCGGCCAGTGTTCTGGTTGGTGATTTCATCTACACCCGATCGTTTCAGATGATGACTGATCTCGATTCTATGCGGGTACTGAAATTGATGTCCGACGCCACGAATGTCATTGCCGAAGGTGAGGTGATGCAGTTGATGAACTGCAATGATCCTGATACCTCAGAAGATGATTATATGCGTGTGATTTACAGTAAAACCGCTCGCCTGTTTGAGGTAGCGGCACACTCTGCGGCCATTTTATCCGGTGCGACACCAGAGCAGGAAGCTGCACTGCGTGACTATGGCCGTTATCTTGGCACGGCGTTTCAATTGATTGATGATCTGCTGGATTACGATTCAGATGACAGCACACTCGGTAAAAACACAGGGGACGACTTAAACGAAGGCAAACCTACACTGCCCCTTCTGCATGCCATGCATCATGGAGTCCCGGAGCAGTCTGCACTGATACGCAGTGCCATTGAGCAAGGCAATGGCCGCCATTTGTTAGATACCGTACTAGCAACAATGAAACAGTGTGGTTCACTTAAGTACACCCGCCAACGGGCGGAAGAAGAAGCAGATAAAGCCATTTCAGCGTTACAAGTACTGGATGAGTCTCCATATAAGGCGGCCCTTGTGGGATTAGCCCATGTCGCGGTACAGCGACTTTCCTGATCTGAGCTAATCAGTATCCCAGATTGCTCAATCTGGGATACTGTCTTTATTTTCAACCTCTTGAATTCCTATGTATTGGACTAGGCTAGCCAGCCCTTTCCTCAAAATGAACTTAACCATGCGTTCCCTTTCGGGTTTGGTTAATTGATAATAAGCTTCAATCCAAATCATGAACGGATCCTGACGCTTATTCCGATAATACTCGACCGAACTTTCACTGACGGCCAGTACATTCAGAACTTCTTCGGGCAAGCTGTTGACATGATATTCGAGAGCTTTCCCCTGTACTCCGCGCTTACGGCGTTGCTCCCAACCTTCGCGCCTTGCCATCAAATTGACGCCTTGGGGAGACGATGGCAGACCTGCGAGGCCAATGAGTTCTTTTGCAGAATACCAATCTTTTTTCATCTTTTTATCCTCGCTTTACATCGGAGCAGTGTAGAGGAAGCCAAATTTTAAACATTTGGCTTTTCAAAAGCTGCCTCAAGTAGCTATGATTTTTTCCAAAAAACTTCTTATGCCATCTCGTAATATCACTTCTGTAATCGCCTCCTTTTCTTCATCGGAGAGTAAATTAAATGCACTCACCCAAATGGATAGAGGATCTTGTTTCTGAACCTGATATTCAGGTGATATTTCATGAAGCTCCAGAGCCGACAATGTTGATTCAGGAAAACAAGAATAGTGATATTCAATAGCCCTGCCTTGAACACCTGCTCGTTTCTGTCTCAACCATTCTTCACGTTTTGCTCTGGCATTAACTCCTTGTGGTGATCTAGGTAACTCACCTACACCGGTCAACTCCATTGCCGTATACCACTCTTTTTTCATAATGTTTCTCTATTTTTGTAACCAAGTTCAAAAAAGAAGTTATTAAGAAAAAATTAGAAATATTTTTAGGAAAAATAATGTTATTTTATTTTCTTAATAACAGATTCGTGTTCGTTATTAATTTCACACTAACGCTTTAGTTATACCACTAATGTGGCTTCAAATTTAATAGGAAAGGATTAAAAAAATGATTTCTATGAAATCGGATTGGCATCCTGCTGATATTATTGCTGCTTTACGTAAACGCGGAACGACACTGGCTGCCGTTTCACGCGAAGCAGGGTTAAGCTCATCAACTTTGGCGAATACACTTTCTCGCCCATGGCCTAAGGGAGAATGGATAATAGCGAATTACTTAGGATTACATCCGGCTGAAATATGGCCTAGTCGTTATTTCGATCCACATACAGGAGAACTATTAGAAAGGAAAATTAGAGAAAAAAAGAATAATTAGCTATCAATATAATTATTGAAAGAAAAACCGCTAGTTATTTTTGAGCTAGCGGTTTCAGTTATCTAATATATTTAACTTAATTCGTATATTAATAAATTACAAATTAAATGAATTAACCGTTAATAAATTTCTCGCCTAATTCGATATCTTTTTTGAGAACGCCCAACATACTATCCAGTGACTTCTGTTCAAAATCGCTAAGTTTGCCGATATCTAAACGTTCTTCGATACCATTTTTACCTAAACGAACAGGCTGAGCGAAGAAACGGGCATATTTACCATCACCTTCTACATAACTGCACTCGATGACATTGCTTTCACCCTGCAAGCCACGGATCAAAGAAAGACCCAGACGTGCCGCTGCCTGCCCCATAGACAGAGTTGCAGATCCGCCACCTGCTTTCGCTTCAACCACTTCAGTACCTGCGTTCTGAATACGTTTGGTTAACGCTTCAACTTCTTCATCAGTGAAGCTGACGCCCTGAATTTGCGACAGCAATGGCAGGATAGTCACACCAGAGTGCCCACCAATAACAGGCACTTCCAATTCCTCAGAGTTCTTACCTTTCAGTTCTGCAACAAAAGTATTGGAACGAATGATATCCAGCGTTGTAATACCGAACAGACGGTTTCTGTCGTAAACACCTTCTTTTTTCAGAACCTCAGCCGCTATCGCCACAGTAGTATTCACAGGGTTCGTGATAATACCGATTAATGCTTTTGGACAAGCCTTAGCTACCTGCTGAACCAGATTACGGATGATACCCGCATTGATATTGAACAGATCTGAACGATCCATGCCTGGTTTACGCGCCACACCTGCAGAGATTAATACAACATCTGCGCCTACCAATGCAGGGGTTGCATCTTCACCAGCAAAACCAGTGACTTTCACTTCCGTTGGGATATGACTAAGATCGGCTGCCACACCTGGAGTCACCGGAGCAATGTCATACAAGGAAAGTTCTGAACCTGAAGGAAGCTGGGTCTTGAGTAGAAGGGCAAGTGCCTGACCAATACCACCGGCTGCACCGAGAACTGCAACTTTCATCCTGATACTCCTTAAATAAGTGCTGTAAAAAACTTAAACCTGTCTGGTTAAGAGCCTGAACCTATTTCCCTACATTCAATGCATGTATGGGATAGATTCTCAGCCCCACTGATCACTACGTATTAAGAACAATCTGTTAACAGACAGATTATCTACCTAATGGCTTGATGATGAAACACCAAAGTTATTTTATTCTAGACAAAAGGCTTATCTGTTAATGAGATAACGGACACTTTTTTGAGAATTAATCCTGTTATATTATTAATAACTTAGTTGATTACCTTACTCTTATCTCCCAAACCAAACAACACCATTTAATTAACAATATATTTACCATACTCAAAATGTGGGAAAGGAAACGCAGAGAAAATGTACACATGAGTATTACTGACGACTAATAAAGATATATTGGGAGAATGAAAATAATGTAATTATGATTATTATTTTAGTTTTTTCTTCTCTTCCTTGAATAAAAATTCACTCTTTCGCATAATCATAGCTTCATAACGGATTCAATGATGGTGAAATATGCGTGTTCCTTCGAAACAGGAAGATTTGGTCAAGGCTTTCAAAGCCTTATTGAAAGAAGAAAAATTCAGCTCTCAAGGTGAAATAGTCGCAGCACTTCAGGAAGAAGGCTTTGAAAACATTAACCAATCTAAAGTTTCCAGAATGCTGACTAAATTTGGCGCAGTCCGAACCCGTAATGCAAAAATGGAGATGGTCTACTGCTTACCCGCAGAATTAGGTGTTCCCACAGCCACAAGCCCATTGAAAAATCTGGTCTTAGATGTCGATTATAATCATTGTGTTGTGGTTATTCGCACCAGTCCGGGCGCTGCACAGTTGATTGCACGCTTACTGGATTCCCTGGGTAAAGCAGAAGGAATACTTGGCAGTATTGCAGGGGATGACACTATTTTTACGACACCAGCACAGGACTTTACAACAAAGCAGCTCTATGAGGCTATTCTCGATCTTTTTGATCAAGAACTTTAACCCTGTCGTATAACCCAATAGATTTCAAGTTGCAGCACGGCGGCAGACAAACGGAACCCTGGGAATATATAGATTAAAGAGGATCGCACAGCTAATGCGATCCCCCCACTCTGACGATTTTGACAATCAAGCCTCGTGCACTTTCTTACCCAGCTCAGTCAGCAACTTCTCGTGAATGCCATCGAATCCACCATTACTCATGATAAGAATGTAATCACCCGGTTGTGCCGCCTCAACAATCATACGTACCAAAGCATCAATATCTGCACTCCAACGAGCAGGTTGGATGCAGTGTTCTGCAATTTCTGCTACCTGCCACGGAATATTGGCAGGTTGATACAAGAAGACTTCATCAGCACGCCCCAGAGAAGGCGCAATATCATTTTTGCTCATGCCCATTTTCATGGTATTTGAACGCGGTTCTAGCACAGCAAGAATACGAGCGACACCGCCAACTTTACTTCTCAGCGCTGCCAGTGTCACCAAAATTGCAGTGGGATGATGAGCAAAATCGTCATAAACTGAGATACCATTCACTTCACCACGCAATTCAAGACGGCGGCGCGCATTGATAAAATCGCCCAGTACCTGACAAGCATCCGCAGGCTGAACACCAACATGATGGGCAGCCGCAATTGCGATCAAACCATTGTGCATGTTGTGTTCACCCACCAATGACCAGTTCACTTCACCAACCTGTTCACTTTGATGGAACACTTGGTAGATGCTGCTATCCTGACTGACTTTCTTCGTTTGCCAGTTACCTGTTTCCCCGACATGTTCCAGCTCACTCCAGCATCCCATTCCTATCACATGTTTCAGGTTAATGTCATTATCGGGTACCAGAATCTTACCACTTCCCGGCACAACCCTGACGAGATGGTGGAACTGCTTTTGGACGGCCGCTAAATTTTCAAAAATATCAGCATGATCAAATTCAAGGTTATTCATGATTAGCGTGCGGGGGCCGTAATGCACAAATTTTGAACGCTTATCAAAAAACGCGCAGTCATACTCATCCGCTTCAATCACGAAAAATGGACTTTCACCGATTTGTGCTGAAACGTCAAAATTACCCGGCACACCGCCGATCAGGAACCCCGGCTTATAACCGCAGGCTTCTAAGATCCATGCTAACATTCCTGCGGTTGTCGTTTTACCATGCGTTCCAGCGACGGCTAACACCCAGCGTTCTGGCAAAACATGATCATGTAGCCACTGTGGGCCAGATGTATAAGGAATGCCACGATCCAGCACCGCTTCCACACAGGGATTACCACGTGTCATGGCATTGCCAATGATTACCATATCTGGCTCAGGATCGAGCTGTGAAGGATCATATCCTTGAATCAGCTCAATGCCCTGTTTTTCCAGAAGGGTACTCATTGGGGGATACACATTGGCATCAGAACCAGTAACTTCATGACCTAATGAACGAGCGAGGATCGCTAGCCCTCCCATGAAAGTACCGCAGATGCCAAGAATATGAATACGCATTTATTTCTATCCAATATCATGAAGTGTGTCACTATTCTAACCATCAATGCTGAGATTAGAAATGCAATAGCCTATCAATCATCCCATTCTTTAGCTAAACTGCCGCGCATGAGTGCGACACGCAAGTGCAGCACGCTCTCTAAAACCACAACAAAATTCAGGGCTTTCGTCATGAAAACATTAGGCGAATTCATCGTCGAGAAACAGCAAGACTTTCCTCATGCTACGGGTGAACTGACCGCACTGCTTTCTGCCATCAAACTGGGTGCCAAAATCATTCATCGGGACATCAATAAAGCTGGTCTGGTGGATATTTTAGGTACCAGCGGCGTATCGAATGTTCAGGGCGAAGTTCAGATGAAGCTGGATTTGTATGCCAATGAAAAACTGAAGGCTGCATTGAAAGCGCGCGGTGAAGTAGCAGGTATTGCTTCTGAAGAAGAAGATGAGATCGTTGTCTTTGATGGCGACCGTGCAGAAAATGCGAAGTATGTTGTTTTGATGGACCCACTGGATGGTTCTTCGAATATTGATGTAAACGTTTCCGTCGGGACTATTTTCTCAATTTACCATAGAATTACACCTATTGGGCAGCCAGTTACCGAAGACGATTTCCTGCAACCGGGAAATCGTCAGGTTGCGGCGGGTTATGTGGTCTATGGCTCATCCACTATGTTGGTTTACACCACAGGTTACGGAGTTCATACATTCACTTACGATCCCTCACTCGGCGTATTCTGCCTGACTCATGAAAAAGTTCAATTCCCTGCCAAAGGCAATATGTACTCCATCAACGAAGGAAACTACATCAAATTCCCGATGGGCGTGAAAAAGTACATCAAATATTGCCAAGAGCAAGACGAAGCCACCCAGCGCCCTTACACCACCCGTTATATTGGCTCGCTGGTTGCAGATTTCCACCGCAACCTGCTGAAAGGCGGCATCTATATTTATCCAAGCACCGCAAGTAATCCAACAGGAAAATTGCGTCTGCTGTATGAATGCAACCCGATTGCTTTTTTGGCTGAGCAGGCTGGCGGCAAGGCCAGTGATGGCAAAAACCGAATTCTAGATATCACACCAACCCAACTGCATCAGCGTGTTCCTTTCTTCGTGGGAACAAAATCAATGGTGGAAAAAGCCGAAAGCTTTATGGCTGAATTTCCAGGTGAGTAAGTAGGTTTGTTGATTGAATAGTTAATTTAATGAAGGGGCGAAGTGTCGCCTCTTTATTAACAACGCGACTTATCCTTTAATTTGTTGAGCAACACGCTTAACGCAACGACTTGCTCTCAACGTTAACGTCACTTTTTCCTGCCGATTATCTATATTGTTCCCTTAAGTTCTATACATACTCTTTTTCTATTTATATTTGTTCACGAAATCATTCTGTTCATGACTCATGAACCAGACAGAAATGTGAACAATAAAAAAGTAAATAATCACTTTTTATCCAATACAACAGATTTTATAACACCCAATTACTGAGCTGTATGGCGTTCAACGACTGGAAAAATGCGGGGACTTTAAGTCTGTTTTGGCTATAATAGCCCGCACTCCATTTTGGTTTGAAATTAAAGGAAACCTTTTATGAGCCTGAACAATGTACCGGCCGGTAAAGAACTGCCTGAAGATATCTATGTCATCATTGAGATCCCTGCGAATGCAGATCCGATCAAATATGAAGTAGATAAAGAATCTGGCGCACTGTTTGTAGACCGTTTCATGTCTACTGCAATGTTCTATCCTTGCAACTACGGTTACATCAACAATACTCTGTCCCTTGATGGTGACCCTGTTGACGTGCTGGTTCCTACCCCATACCCATTACAGCCAGGTTCCGTTATTCGCTGCCGTCCCGTTGGTGTTCTGAAAATGTCCGACGAATCCGGTGAAGATGCGAAATTGGTCGCTGTTCCTCACACCAAACTGAGCAAAGAATACGATCACATCAAAGATGTGAACGATCTGCCAGAACTGCTGCGTGCCCAAATCACCCATTTCTTTGAACATTATAAAGATCTGGAAAAAGGCAAATGGGTGAAAGTTGACGGTTGGGACAATGTCGAAGCCGCTAAAGCTGAAATCCTGTCTTCTTTCGAACGCGCTGCTAAAAAATAATCCTGAGGGATAACAGCGAGTTTTGGTCATAAAAAACCTCTGCCACCACATAGAGGCAGAGGTTTTTATTTATTCTTCTTCGTGGCGCTTGATCCAGTCACCACATGTTATCCGATGCAGTCCATCAACAGGCAGTCTATATAAATAGATCCATGCACTGCCGTAAGGTGTTTTAATCAATTCCCTTTCGTATTCCTGATAATTCTTTTTCAAAGCATCCAGTTCTGTCAGGATGGATGGCGTAATGCGATATACTTCGCATTCAATTGTCCCTTCGCCACGGATCACCGCTGGATAATGTCCCAGGTCATAAATTTCATAACCTTCTAACCTATGTTCTCCTAGAAGTTGGGCATAGGTCATCCAGTGGTGGTTACCTTGTTTGCGCCTCAGGCTGCCATAAACAATTACTCGCATTTTTAAAACTCAAACTCATAGAGCAGATCTAAAGCCTGATCAATACCAGATACCGCATCGAGATACAATCTTGGCATTACACGATAGCGTAATGTCAAGGTCGCCAGAGAATCAAAAATACCAACACCGTATTTCACCTGCAAGTTGTTGGTTATCTTGCCGCTGACGACAACCTGAGATTTGTCACCCACACCCTGAGTATCTAAAGCTAAATCAGAAACACCAAAAGTTTCACCAATCTTGCCAACCAATTGACCACTTTGGGAAACGCCCAAACCAATTAGCATGGAAGTCATTTGGTTATTGTCAGAACCACTCTTCTCCAAACCTTCACCACGCAGAAGATAAGACAGTGCTTCCTGCTGTGATTTTGCTGGCTCAGAGAAAATTTCAACTTTGGGTTTATCCGCCAATCCCGTAACTTTCACACCAGCGACAACCTTATTCGCCGTCGAGTCGGGGTTACGGATCGCTTCAATGTTCAGCATTGGCTGTTCCGGCGGGCCGGAAAATATAATTGTGCCCTTGCGTACCAGCAAATCCTGCCCGTAGGCATGGAAACGACCATCTGGAATATCAATTTGACCATTCAACCCCAGCCCCTGTTTATCCTGAATGACTTTCAAGACCCCCTTAAGTTGAGCTTTCAGACCAAATGCATTCAAACGGACATCATCACCAATGCGAATATTTAAGTTACTTTTAACCAGAATGGACGATTTTTTCTTTTCTATCGGCTGGAGATTTTTATCTAGCATGACTTCGTCAGAAGAAATACCCACAGCAGACTCTGGTAATTCCTGCACCGTAATGCGTGCCCACGGAATATCCACATTCCCATCAAGTTTCAGTAAATCAGGCGTAGCTTCAAGTACCAAATTAGGGCTAACATCAATTTTCACCATTGGCGGCACTGTCACACGCAATTTTTCACCATTCGCGGCAATTTTGGCATACCATGCGTTCAAATTACGCCAGTCAGCATTGCCGTTAAGGTTCAGCTGCCCTTTAGGCGTTTTGATAACACCCTCCAAGCCAGAGCGGACACCATCAAAATAGATAGCTAGCTGGCCTTGAGTGATATCAAAAGGTAACCAGTGACTTACGATTTGAAGGTCATCCGTCTTAAGCTGACCAAACAACAGCGGATTTTTTACATTACCACCGAAACGCAGGTTGGCATTCAAGCCTCCTTCCGCTTTTTCGTCTTTACCCAAGATCGGTTTAATCAGCTTTAAAGAAAGAGCTCGAATATCCACATTCCCAGATAGCTTGCGGCGGCCTTCCAGATCATCCACCTGAACATTGCCATTTAATTGCCCATTGCCTGCCAGCTTAAATAGCCATGCCACATTTGCCTTACCATTTGTTAGTCCTGCATTCACTGTTAACGTTTCAAAATCAACAGGTAATGCAGCTCCCTCAACCATTTGGTGAAGCTGAACCCCATTTCCTTGCAAGACGACTTTAGCCTGTGGCAAAGCCTGTCCCGCCGTCCATTTGACATTGGCATTCCCGCTGAACACGCCTTTAACTTGAGTCATTTTATCAAGGAATGGCTGAATCATGGCCAAATCAAAACGTTTAAGCACCACTTCAGCATGGCCACTGGCTCCCGCCTCAATCGGTTTGGGAACACAGATCTGTGCATTCGGGTTAAGCCAGCAATGTGTTCCTATTGTTACTTTCTGCTGTGGATTCAGGTAATCAATGACCATCGCCTTATTTAGGCGCCACTCACCGACAGGAGTATCAAAGTAGGTATTGTTGATAGTTCCTTGCCAGCGTTCCTGACTGCGGTCAAAGCGACCACTGAGTGCCAATTGACCTGATACGGGGTTGCCCTCAATGTTCAAATGTAAATCATGCTGCTTTTCCGTGCCCTTAGCATTTAGCATCAAATTATTGATGATTAAATCCGCCTGTTTCAATTGATGAACAGCAACTGAGAGCTGTCCTTCAATCTGTTCAGCCGAGCGCACATCTCCCTTAATCGTGGCGCTATCCACTTTCAGATCATTCTGCCACCGCACATTACGTGCATTTAAATCTGCCACTATTTGTGGTGCTTTCATGTTACCGCGCAGTTTCACATTACCGATAACCACACCGGACAATCCTGGCAGTAATCCATTTAACTGTGGCGCATTAATTTCACCATCCAACTTCCACTTTTCATCTGTAAGCTGCCCTTGAACATTCAGCCTATTACGGCCAAAAGTGAGGTCAAACTGAGGAATATTCCATTGTCCCGCCGCATTGCCAGACGCCTTGCCATGTGCTTTGACGATATTCTGTTTCACATAACCATCAAGAGCAATTTCAGGGATCTGGAGTTGCCAACTGCCGCCATACAAGCTACCGCGTATTGCCATTTTGCCATTCATTTTGGCTGGCCACTCTGGCCATTGTTTAGCGGTATTGATGCCATCCAGAATCAGGTTCGCATTCCAGCTAATCGCTTTGCTCCAGTCAACGATGCCAGTGATCTCCGCTTTCCCCTGCAATGCAGACAGACGCAGACGGGTTAGCCTGAGCAATTCTTCATTACCCTTCGCATCCAACATTAGTAATGCAGGAGGAATATCACGACCTTTAATATCTGAACGGAGGGAGAGATCGTAGCCACTGGCTTTGCCATTCAGTCGAAGCTTAACACCATCAAGTCGATATTCCGGTTCACCCGTCAATGGCCACTGAAGTTGTTTGCTTTCCAATGTCAGGCGTACAGGCAAACCCGCCTTCGCCAACTCAGTCTGAGCACTCAGATTGGCAATAATAGGTCCTGAAAGATGCAATGCCAGATTAAGCTGCTGCAACAGAGCACCATTCAGGGTTAAATCAAGCTTTTGTCCTTTTAGTTCATTCAGATTCGTATTGCTCTTAATCACCAGTTTGACTGGCCACTGTTCAGATAGCCCCGCCGTCCCCTGTAGCGAAAGTGAGCCTTCCGGTGCACTTACACTGAAGGTTTTCACATCAACCTGCTGTCCCTGATTACTGGCTTGCAACCGTAGATCATTAATCGTGATATCTGTATCACCTGTCAGGCGAAGCTGACTGCCATGAATGTTTTCTGCCATAATATCGAGAGGAATAGGAACATTGGGCAATTCAGCTAAGAAAGGTTTGGCAAATAGCGCTTTCAAGGTTTCACCCAATGATTTTTCAGGTTCAGGCTTTTGTTTGCCCTTTTGCACTGTACCGCTTTGTTCAGGCCGCGTTTTAGGCAGAGCAACCAATAGATTGCTGATTTTCGTTGGTTTCAATGTCAGCTGTTTTTCCCGCCACTGCGCCCCTGTTTTAAATTCATCCAACGCAATCACTATATCGTCAACCTTGACGTGGATATTCTTCAAAGAAAGCAAATCCAGTGAAATAGGATACGGTGTTTTCAATTCAGTCAATGGCTCTGATGCAGGCGACTTTTCTGATGGAGGAAGATCAGCCGTATTCACCGAGACTGCCACGCCTTCCGTAGTTAACGCATTGACACACAGGTGACTGTGTTTCAAGCAGGATAAACGTAGCGAAAGGTATAAATTGTCAGCACTAACACTCACTCCCGGCATCTGATATTTAACACCTTTTAAGGTTAAATCACGCCATCCTCCGCTGACATTGGCGATATCCAGTCCGGGAACCCAACGTGCTGCGCTGTTAATCATAAAATGCAGTCCGGTTTGTGTGCCAACCAATCCCACAATGGTTATCAGCAGCAGGCCAACAAGCAGCAGAAAAGTCATACTGAGCCTTTTGACCCACCTCATAGTTCAGCCCCTAAACCGATGTAAAACTCAATACCATGATTGCTTGCGTCTCCTACTGGCGTCGCAAGATCAAATTTAATTGGCCCAACGGGTGAGGCCCAACGCACACCAATCCCTGCGCCGGTTTTAAAATCACTCTTTTTAATATCATCCACCGCTTCGCCAGTATCCACAAACAACGCACTCCACCAGTTTCCATAGATATTGTATTGATATTCCAGTGAGCCAACGGCTAGTTTCGATGCCCCAGTCAGTTTTCCCTCACTATTTTTCGGTGAAATTTTTTGGTATTTATAACCACGGATGCTGCGATCCCCCCCGGCGAAGAAACGTAAACCCGGTGGAACTTTGTTGAATTCATTGGTTTCAATCCAGCCTAGATCACCCCGTACCACAAAGCGGTGCTTATCCTTATAAGTCCTGATCCAGACGTGATGGGCCTGTAACACCAAGAAATCCACATTCGAATCCCAGGTTTTGTCGGAAAAATCTATTGAATAACGCTGACTATCTCCCCAATAAGGCATAGTGCCACCACGCTGGCGAATTCGGCTGACAGTCGCTCCCGGATAGAGTAGCATCGTCGTATTTGTCACGTTAGCCTGCGTAAAGTGACTAAGACTCCAGCGTAAGTTGACACCATATTGCCATCCGGTGAAGAGATCCCAATTGCGGGAAAGGTTCAATGTTGCCGTATCAGAAATGGTATCGTTAATATCTTTACGTTTATAACCTGTCTGCAACTCATAATATTGTTCAAGCGGATTAGATTTGAGTGGCATTTTGTAGGATGCATCAATAACTTGTTCAGGTGCCGACAGGTTAATATTGGTACTCAGGCTATGCCCACGAGAGTTAAGCCATGGCTTTTTCCATTTTGCTTTAACGCGGGGGCCAACATCCGTTGCATAACCTCCCCCTAGTTCAACATAATTGGCAGAGCTGGGAACCAAGAAAGCATCCAGTGGCAATAACTTATCCTGGCTCGTGTGGCCTACCTTAAAATCAGGCACGACCACCACAGAATTGAACCATCCGGTATTCGCCAGACGACTGTTGAATTCCGCAAGTTGATCCGAAGTGTAATACTCACCTTGTTTAAACGGCAAAAGATTGTTCAGGTAATTTTCACGAATTTGCGAGCCGTGGTATCTCACGGAGCCAAAGCGGTAACGATCTCCGCTGTCGAAATCGAAGTTCCAATAGGATTTATGCTGCTCCTGTGATACTTCTAATTCACTTTTTTTCATCACAGCATCAAAATAACCCTTTCTAACTGCCAGACTATTCAATGCACCCTTGAAATGTTCGTATTCACCATGATTCAGGATCGCCCCTTCCTTTGGCATATTTTTTTTGATGAGTGCTGCATAATCTTTATCAGTTTTTGCGCTACCTTCCAAATCAACATTGACTTCGACTACCCGTACCGGTTCACCCGGTGTCACGTTCGCTGTCAAAACAGGGCGGGAAGGTGGTGTTTTCTCCTGATAAGTGAATTCAACAGTGGGATCGTAGTATCCCAATGGCCTTAACCCTTGCTGTATGGCTTTCTCGACACGGGCCTGAAAGCGCGCATCGGGAGCGACTTCCTCGGTACTTATGTTTGAGAGCTGTACTCTGGCATTTTTTTCCAGTTCGCCAGAAAGACCTTCCACTTTCAATCGTAAATTTGCACTATAGGCCGATGGAGTTGCGACAGACACGCAAAGCACAAATATGAAGGGGTATCGTGACACGCAAACTCCTAATATTTATCTATCTGGGGGTAAAATCCAACGATATAAAAATGCTGCAATAAATTAATTCTGGTAAAGTTTGAAAGATATACAAGCAACTAATAACCATAAAATCTATAAATAACGGGAGAGAATCTTGCCAAATTCAGCCAACGAAAGCCAACATGTTTCCACACAGGATGCATTACTGGGTAGGGCAATCCCATTAACTGTATCACCCTACCATGTCATCACACAGCATTCGATAAACGACATTCCTGAAAACATGGAGATAGCCTATATAGGAATGGGGTGTTTCTGGGGAGTTGAGCGCCTGTTCTGGCAACAGGAAGGTATCTACACGACCTCTGTGGGTTACAGTGGTGGTACTACGCCAAATCCAACTTATGAAGAAGTCTGCACAGGGTTAACCGGACATGCCGAAGTAGTCAGGATCGTATTTGATCCAACCAAAATCACTTATGGGCAGTTATTGACGCTTTTCTGGGAAAATCACGATCCCGCCCAAGGTATGCGTCAACATGGTGATATCGGTACACAGTACCGCTCTGCCATTTATACTATTTCATCTCAACAATATGAGCAGGCACTCGCTACCCGCGAACAATTCCAGCAAGCGATGAATGAAAATGGCGACCAGCGCACAATCACCACGGAGATCCACGCAGCGAAGCCATTCTATTTTGCGGAAGATTATCACCAGCAGTATCTCTTCAAAAATCCTGAAGGGTATTGTGGACTCGGTGGTATTGGGGTATGCCTCCTCCCTACGCACAAAAACTAGCCGATTTAGTCAGCTCAGTGTTATAATCATTAGACTAAATTTATATATCTTACGGTAAAATGCCGTAAGATTTTATTTGTATAATTTTTCATCTCCCCTCCGGTGTTATTCAAATAAAACCTGCCCTACCGCTGGAGATAAAACACGGGTGCCTTATGTTAAATAGTTTATTAATAATACTTTTGCTATGTGCAATCAGCGCATTTTTTTCGCTATCTGAAATTTCTCTGGCCGCCTCAAGAAGGATCAAATTAAAACTCATGGCCGATGAAGGGAACCTCAATGCTGCCCATGTGCTTAAGTTACAAGAAACGCCAGGCATGTTCTTTACTATTGTTCAAATTGGTCTGAATGCAGTTGCGATCCTCGCGGGCGTCGTGGGAGAATCTGCATTTTCACCCGCCCTGAAAACACTATTCTCGAACTTCATGCGTCAGGAATGGGCCGATCAACTTGGCTTTATCTGTTCTTTCATTATCGTCACCAGTTTCTTTATTCTGCTTGCTGATTTGATTCCTAAACGTATTGGCATGATTAAGCCCGAAGCCGTTGCAGTGAGAATTGTCAATCCAATGCGTTTCTGTCTGGCAACTTTTCGCCCGCTGGTATGGCTGTTCAATGGCCTTGCTGACTGTTTCTTCAAAATATTTAAAATTCCTATGGCACGTAATGAAGATATCACTTCCGATGATATTTATGCCGTTGTTGCAGCCGGAGCGTTAGCGGGTGTATTACGTAAACAGGAGCATGAGCTGATTGAAAATGTTTTCGAACTGGAATCCCGTACCGTGCCTTCTGCCATGACTTCCCGTGAAAGCGTTATTTATTTTGACAAGAATGAAGACGAAAACAGTATCAAGGAAAAAATATCCACCCATCCGCATTCAAAATTTCTCGTTTGTGATGGCGGTATTGACCATGTTACTGGCTATGTGGATTCCAAAGACTTACTCAACCGTGTTCTGAACGGGCAGAGCCTCAGCTTGAAAGATGGTGTTCAAACCCGCAATGCCTTGATGATTCCTGATACGCTCTCACTCTCTGATACGCTAGAAAGTTTCAAAGCGGCTGGTGAAGATTTTGCGATCATCCTCAACGAGTATGCATTGGTGATGGGAGTCATTACTTTGAATGACGTAATGACCACCTTAATGGGCGATTTAGTTGATCAGGGGCAGGAAGAGCAGATTGTTGTCCGCGATGAAAATTCATGGCTTGTTGAAGGTGGCACACCAATAGAAGATGTGTTGCGAGTACTGGATATCGATGATTTCCCAGACTCCAACAATTATGAAACCATCGCAGGATTTATGATGTTTCGCCTGCGGAAAATTCCAAAGCGTACGGATTTTGTGAAATTCAGCGGCTACAAATTTGAAGTGGTGGATATTGATAATTACAAAATCGACCAATTGCTGGTGACGAAAATTGTGGACACGCCTGCCCAATCCAACCCATCTCCCAGCAGTCAAGCACAGGTCCAGTAAAAAATCCGATCAAAAACGGCCGCGAGGCCGTTAATTATACTCATCATGCGCTGTCAACTCTGACACATATCGTTCGGCGAGTTAGCCGTTACAGAAAAACTACCCCATTTCGGCCTGTAGGCGCAACACCTGCTGATTAATTTCACTCATTACATTCAAGTGACGTTTATCTTTTATCTTGGGTGGCAAGATCTTCCCGTAGTTAAATTCAAAAGCGCCCATGTCCTTAATATACAAACGCCCACGAAATAGAGTTTTTACGTAAAGAGCAACTTTCAGTGGGTTATAATGGTGAAAGATTTTCATTTATTTTTTTCTCCTCCCATTCTGCTTACGATACTATTTCTTCTGCATTACACCATCAGTGAAGACACATCACTGTTGTGTAAGATGTATAGACTACACATATAGAAATTTGTTCCCTGATTTTAAATGATTCAATCACTCATTTTACGTAACGTAATGAAAATATAGAGCATTATGTTGCTTTAACATGGAATTGCCTTATATTTTGTTTCAAATGTTATCAATTTGTTTATTTTTATGAGGACAGACCAGTTAACAAGCGCTATGCTGAATGTGATGTTCCCTGATAACATGCTTCACCATGCTAAATAAGGAATAAATATGATAAAAAACATTATGTTATATGCAATACTGAGCTTAACTTCAGTATTCGCATCTGCCCATAACATCGCAGTAGGACAGCCAGTCCCTACGGTCAGCGTGACAGATAAAGGTGAGTTACTGCTCAACAATGACAAGTTCAGCTACCAAAATTGGAACAGTACAGAACTTCCTGGAAAAGTAAGAACCATCCAGCATATTGCTGGCCGCAGTTCTGCAAAAGAGATGAATGATCCTCTGATTCAAGCGTTGAAACAAGCCGACCTTCCAAAGGAAAAATATCAAACAACCAGCATCGTGAATACTGATGATGCTATTTTTGGTACCAGCGTCTTCGTTCGTAATAGTCTCGAAGACAGTAAAAAAGAGTTTCCGTGGTCACAGTTTATTGTCGATAGTGAAGGTTTAGCTAAGAAAGCCTGGGGTCTGGAACCCAAAAGTTCGGCAATCATCGTGTTGGATAAAAACGGTAACGTGAAATTTGTTAAAGATGGTAAATTGAGCAACGAAGACATCACCCATGTTCTCAATCTGATCAAAGAAGAATTGAACAACTAACCTGTAGTTCCATTAACACCTTAGTAATTATAATTTAGTCATAATGGTTCCAAAACAGGAACCATTATCACCTTAATAATGAAGAAACTAATAACTAAAAAATAGTGACTCTGAACCCCGGATTCAGAAAAGATTCACGCGGCGCGTAATTGAGCTTCTTACCTTCCCAATCCGTGACATGTGCACCTGCGGCAATCGCAACAGCGTGACCTGCGGCGGTATCCCAAATATTAGTTGGCCCAAAGCGCGGGTAAAGTTGAGCTTTTCCTTCTGCAACCATACAAAATTTAAGTGAAGATCCGACCGAAACTGTCTGATGGGTTCCTAATTGAGTAAGATAATCCTTCAATTCCTCGTCTATGTGAGAACGGCTGATCACCACAGTCGGCAGCACTGCAGCAGCAACCTTAATAGGAATTGTCTGCCCATTGGTTTCCTTCCAAGCCTGATGTCCCTGCCCTGCGTACAAAACATTCAGCACAGGAACATAAACGACGCCCATCACCGGAACACCATCCTCAATCAATGCAATATTAACGGTAAATTCACCGTTTCGCTGGATAAACTCTTTCGTACCATCCAGCGGATCGACCAGCCAGTAGCGCTGCCAGTTTTTGCGCTCCTCCCATACAGGGGGATCTTCTTCTGACAGCAACGGGATATCCGGTGCAATACGCATCAACCCCGCTTTAATAATCTTGTGGGCGGCAATATCCGCAGCAGTAACAGGTGAATCATCCATTTTATGCTCTACTTTCAACGGCTGCTCATCCTGATAAACCACCATGATGGCAGCTCCAGCTTCCCGCGCCAATTGGCAGATCTGTTGTAGCATCATACACCTCTGCATTCATTATTCAGCTATAACTTTAGATTACATTTTTAGCGTATTTTGTACTGGAATAGCGAATACTTTATCTCAAAAAACGCGCAAAAAAATAGCCGGATAACCGGCTATTTTATGGATGAAAGATAAAATTACAGGATTTCCAGTAATTCTACTTCAAAGATCAGTGTGCTGTAAGGAGGAATTGACGCGCCTGCGCCACGCTCACCATAAGCCAGATTATGAGGGATATAGAGTTCCCACTTGGAACCAACAGGCATCAGGGTCAGCGCTTCAATCCAACCAGGAATAACACCACTCACTGGGAATTCTGCTGGTGTCCCACGCTGCACGGAGCTATCAAACACAGAGCCATCCATCAGGCGACCAGTATAATGCACACGAACACGGTCACTACGAGCAGGTATCGCACCATCACCTTGTGTCAGAACAGAGAACTGCAAACCAGACTCTGTGCTGCTGACGCCTTCACGTTCTGCATTTTCTGCCAGAAACTTTTTGCCTTCTTCTGCCATCGTCTGCTGATGTTCATGACGAACACTATCAGCACGTTCATGAATTTCGCGCAACGCACGATGCAGTTCTTCTACAGGAATAGCCGGAGAACGATTTTCCAGAGCATCACACAGACCTGCCAGTAATGCTTCTGGTTCCAATCCCTGTAAACCCGATTCCTGCAATTGTTGCCCAACCTGTAAACCAATGCCGTAACTCGCCCGCGCTTCAATAGACTCAAAAGAAGGTGTTGTCATGAAAATACCTGTTATTAAATGAATGAAGACTCAAGCATAACAGCCCTGCCAGAATGGGTAAACGCGCGAAGGATTTTAATCGAGATAGGTAATGAAAAAATACAAACAAAAAACGCTGGCATTGCCAGCGTTTTTTGTCACATGTTCGCTTTAGCTAATCAAAGATTAAGCTTCAGGAACGATGTTAACGTTCAACTGTGCGAATACATCGCTGTGTACCTGGAAGTGAACTTCGTGCTCACCAGTGGTACGCAGAACGCCGTTAGACAGGCGAACTTCGCTCTTAGATACCGCAACGCCAGCAGCAGAAACTGCGTCAGCGATGTCACGAGTACCAATAGAACCGAACAGTTTACCTTCGTCACCCGCTTTAGAAGCGATGGTGACAGAGCCCAGTGCGTTAATTTGTGCTGCACGAGCTTCTGCTGCTGTCAGAACGTCAGCCAATTTGGCTTCCAGTTCAACACGGCGAGCTTCGAAGAATTCGATGTTTTTCTTAGTCGCAGGAACAGCTTTGCCCTGTGGAACTAAGAAGTTACGGGCATAACCCGCTTTAACGTTAACTTGGTCACCCAGGCTACCCAGGTTCGCTACTTTATCAAGCAGAATAACTTGCATTACCTTATCCTCTCAAAGTCGTTAATGGACTGAGCCTATTACTGATGACGATCAGTGTAAGGCAACAAAGACAGGTAGCGCGCACGCTTGATAGCACGAGCGAGCTGACGCTGGTATTTTGCACGAGTGCCGGTAATGCGGCTTGGTACAATTTTACCGCTTTCGGTAATGTAGTTTTTCAGCGTAACGATGTCTTTATAATCAATCTCTTGAACGCCTTCCGCTGTAAAACGGCAGAATTTGCGACGACGGAAATAACGTGCCATTTGGCTAGTCTCCAGAATCTATCAATTCAATCTGCTCGGCATGAAGAACCAGTTTACTAAGACCATTACGCCCTTGATGGCTATTAATGAATCCTGAAACGGTTATTCGGCTACCGACCGTTATACTGTGAGTGAACTCTTGTAATAACTGTCCGCTGGCAATAACGGGCACTTTGCACCATGATTGCCTGCTACATCCGGCTTCCTGCTGTTGTGAACGATGTTCGAGCACAAACTGGCAATGAGGAATACCGGATGGGCTGACTTTTCGTATCGGCACTTTGCACACTGTGCCAGAAAGCACCAAACGATTAGCTGCCACAGTAATTACTCTTCAGAGTCCCCAGCTTCATCAGCATCATCAGCCATGTCTTCTTCTAAGACCAGGTCACGGCTACGACGTTCGTCTTTAGCTTTAACCATTGGTGATGGTTCAGTTACTGCGTGCTTAACGCGCATAACCATGCTGCGGATAACGGCATCGTTGAAGCGGAAGTTAGTTTCCAGCTCATCAATCGCTTCCTGTGGCGCTTCAACGTTCAGCAGAACGTAGTGAGCCTTGTGCAGTTTGTTGATTGGGTAAGCCAGTTGACGGCGGCCCCAGTCTTCCAGACGGTGAATCTGACCTTGCGCGTTAGTGATAGTCGCACTGTAACGCTCGATCATGCCCGGAACCTGTTCGCTTTGGTCAGGATGGACCATAAAAACGATTTCGTAATGACGCATTAGCATTGCTCCTTACGGATTATTAGCCTCCTGTCAGGGTCAGCCGTGGCCCATGGAGGCAAGGAACGTGTTGAATACGGCTGAAAAATCGACGCGTAACTATACCCGCACAATAAAAAAAACTCAAGGTACGGGTGAAAGAAAAAACGCGTTTATCCTTAATTCCAATAATGCCCCAATGAAATGTATCATGCGGGACAAAAAAATTACTGGGCGCTTCTCTGACGCATGATTTCAAACAAGCAAACCCCGGTCGCAACCGATACGTTCAGAGAAGAAACAGAACCTGCCATTGGGATACTGATCAATTCATCACAATGTTCGCGAGTCAGGCGGCGCATTCCTTCTCCTTCAGCACCCATCACCAAGGCCACCGGGCCAGTAAGCTTGCTCTGATACAGAGAATGGGTAGCTTCACCTGCGGTTCCCACAATCCAGATATTGCTTTCTTGCAGCAAACGCAGAGTACGGGCAAGGTTGGTCACCCGAATGAGCGGTACGTTTTCTGCTGCACCACAGGCGACTTTTTTGGTGGTTGCATTCAGTTGTGCGGAGCGGTCACGAGGAATAATGACTGCATCAACGCCAGCGGCATCCGCAGTACGCAGACAAGCCCCAAGATTATGTGGATCAGTAACGCCATCCAGTACCAGTAAAAAAGGGCGATCTAACTGTGATAGAAAATCCGGTAAATCGCTTTCCTGATACTGACGCCCAGGTTTAACTTTGGCAATGATCCCTTGGTGTACCGCACTTTCTGTCTGAGTATCCAGCCATTGACGATTGGCCAGTTGAACTGTAATACCAATATCTTCCAATTCCCGTAACAATGGGGTTAAGCGACGATCTTCACGTCCCTTCAATACATAAACTTCCATGAATCGCTGAGGTTCGCGATCCAGTAAGGCTTTAACGGCATGAATACCGTAGATAATTTCACTCATGGCTGGTTGATACCTAACTCACTGATATCTTAAATGATACCTGAAAAATGGAGGGCAGCAGAAGCCGCCCTGATTCTCTGTATTTGTCAGCTTTTTTCCTGCGTTTTTTTCACGCGTTTCGCTTTCAATTTTGCAGTAATCTTTTTGGTTTTGTCTGACGTTTTCTTCTTGCTTGCTTTAGGCTTTTCCGCTTTTTTCTTTTTACTGGAGGCGTTGTCTGGCTCAAAATTGGCTGATTTTTTATGATCATACCCTTTTTTGCCACTGTTACGTTCTGGTGTGCCTCTTTTCGATTTATCGCGCGCGGTCTTACCTTGATTACGCGCCTTTCGGGTCGAAGAAAGCAAGGTGAAATCAATATTGCGTTCATCCATGTGAACCGCTTCGACACGGATCTCTACTTCATCACCAAGCCGATAAGTCTGACCAGAAGACTCACCAATCAGACGCTGGCCAACATTATCATATCTGTAGTAATCATTATCCAGTGTTGAAACATGTACCAAGCCGTCAATAAACAGCTCATTCAACCTGACAAAGAAACCGAAACCCGTTACGCTAGTAATCAAGCCAGTGAAAACATTGCCCACTTGATCCTGCATAAAATCACATTTCAGCCAGTCTGCCACGTCTCTTGTTGCTTCATCCGCACGGCGCTCAGTCATGGAGCAATGGTTACCCAATTGCAGCATGTGGTCCATATCGTTATGCCAGCCGCCAGTTGGTGTCCAATGCTGTTCAACGACACCATTCTCTTGTGCCAATAAGTATTTGATCGCTCGATGCAATGCCAGATCAGGATAACGGCGGATTGGCGACGTAAAGTGCGCATAAGAACTCAGAGCCAGACCAAAGTGACCACGGTTTTCCGGATCATAAATCGCCTGTTTCATAGAGCGCAGCAACATGGTTTGTAGTAATTCATGATCCGGCCGTTCAGCCACATCTTTCATCAATTGAGCGAAGTCTTTCGGTTCAGGTTTCATTCCACCCAATAAGCTCAAACCCAGTTCGTTGAAGACTGAACGCAGATTTAAGATACTTTCCTCTCTAGGCTGATCATGGACGCGGTATAACGCTGGCTCATTATTTTTCTCAACAAAACGTGCCGCCGCAATATTGGCCAGAATCATGCACTCTTCGATCAGTTTATGGGCATCATTGCGCGTAACGGGTTCAATACGCTCAATGCGACGTTCTGCATTAAAAATAAATTTCGCTTCTTCAGATTCAAACGAAATGGCTCCACGCTGCTCCCGTGCTTGCTCCAGTGCCTGATAAAGTTCATGCAGATACTCGATATGTGTCACCAACGGCTGGTAATGCTCACGCAGCTCTTGATCACCCTGCAATATTTTCCATACCTTGGTGTAAGTCAAACGGGCATGAGAGTTCATCACAGCTTCATAGAACTTATAAGAAGACAGCTTGCCTTGGGCAGAAATGGTCATTTCACACACCATACACAAGCGATCAACTTCTGGGTTCAGAGAACACAGCCCATTCGACAAAATTTCCGGCAGCATCGGTACGACTTGAGATGGGAAATAGACTGAGTTACCACGGCTACGCGCCTCTGTATCAAGAGGTGTTTGCGGACGAACATAATAGCTGACATCCGCAATCGCTACCCATAAACGCCAGCCGCCGCCACGTTTTCTTTCACAATAAACCGCATCATCAAAGTCACGGGCGTCTTCACCATCAATCGTAACCAGTGGCAGTCCACGCAGGTCAACACGGCCTTTTTTCGCCGAGTCCGGTACATTTTCATCAAGATCAACCACCTGTTTTTCTACCATTGGTGGCCAGCTATGTGGAATTTCATGGGTACGAAGAGCAATTTCAACCGCCATGTTCGTTCCCATCGTTTCACCGAGCACTTCAACGATCTTACCGATAGCTTTAGTTCGGCGGGTCGGACGACTCGTCAATTCAACGACGACGACATTGCCCATTCTTGCACCGCAAATTTCTTCTTTTGGGATCAAAATATCGAAACTTAGCCGACTGTCATCAGGGACAACGAATCCCATACCCGCATCGACAAAATATCGCCCGACAATCTGACTGTTTTTTGGCTCCAATACCCGAACGATACGCACTTCAACGCGACCTTTACGGTCTGGTTGCAAAGGCTGTGCCAATATGACATCGCCATGAATTGCCATTTTCATTTGTTCTGCTGGCAGATAGAAATCTTCTTTGTGGCCTTCCGCACGCAGGAAACCGTAACCATCACGATGTCCAATCACCGTACCTTTCAACAAATCCAGTCTTTCCGGCAATGCATAACATTGACGACGAGTGAAAATCAACTGTCCATCACGCTCCATTGCCCGCAGGCGACGTCGAAACGCTTCCTGTGCATCTGCACTGGTTAACTGAAGTTCTTTTGCTAATTCCTGACGGCTTACCGGAGTGGTGTGTTTAGAAAGTATATCCAAGATGTATTCACGGCTTGGGATAGGAGATTCGTATTTTTCAGCTTCTCGTTCCTGAAAAGGATCTTTTGACATCGTAATTCCTCTGTTGTCATCAGCAAGCTGTTGCTCCCCGTGCTTCATTCTCGCTTCACTTAGCCAGAAGCAACTGATAAAGGGGACGATTATCTTTGACCATATCAGCCAAAGTATGTTTATCCAACTCTTGCAAAAAATTTTCTACCGCTTGATTCAACACTAATTTTAAGCGACATGCGGGCGTGATATAGCAAGCACTACAGTTAACCAATGAAAGCGGTTCCAGTGAACGGACTACATCGCCAATTTTGATCTCGCTGGCAGGCTTACCCAGACTAATGCCGCCATTTTTTCCCCTGATAGCATTAACTAGGCCTAAATTACTGAGCTGGTTAATTATCTTCACCATATGATTACGTGAAACACCATAAACTTCAGTTACTTCAGTAATGCTAGTCATCTGGCCTTCAGGCAGAGAAGCCATATAAATCAGGGCGCGCAAGCCATAATCGGTAAAACTGGTTAACTGCACACTTACCTCTGGACGACCGGATATAACAGCGGTTATTTAGAACCAAGAAATAAAATATATGTTTATTGGTTTATCATTATCTGTTCACATTATGTGGGCATTTTAAAAATTAAGCAAAACGAGCTGCGTTTTATAACCTCTCACCCAAAAGCCTATCCCCAAAAAGTAAAAAACCGGGCATAAGGCCCGGTTATACATGCTTAAAAGATTAAACTAGCAATCAAGCATCAAATGGATCACGCAGGATCATGGTTTCAGCACGATCTGGACCAGTAGAAATAATATCAACAGGAACGCCGGTCAGTTCTTCAACACGCTTGATGTAGCTCAGTGCTGCTTCTGGCAGCAGGCTGTGATCTTTCACGCCAAAAGTGCTTTCATCCCAACCTGGCAGAGTTTCATACACTGCTTCAAGACCTTCCCAGTTTTCTGCTGCCAATGGTGTAGTGTCAATCACGCTGCCATCAGGCATACGATAACCAATACAGACTTTCACTTCTTTCAGACCATCAAGCACATCCAGCTTGGTCATGCAGAAACCAGACAAGGAGTTGATTTGGATCGCACGACGAATGGCAACGATATCCAGCCAGCCGGTACGACGGCTACGACCAGTTGTCGCACCAAATTCCTGCCCTTTCTGACGCAGGTACTCGCCGGTTTCATCAAACAGTTCAGTTGGGAATGGACCTGCACCAACACGGGTAGAGTAGGCTTTGATAATACCCAGAACATAGTCAACGTAGCGTGGCCCCAGACCAGAACCTGTTGCGACGCCACCTGCTGTGGTATTAGAAGAAGTCACATAAGGATAGGTACCGTGGTCGATATCCAACAACGTACCCTGTGCACCTTCGAACATCACCAGTTCACCTTTCTGAGTTGCTTTATAGAGCAGATCAGAAACGTCAACTACCATGTTTGTCAGGATATCCGCAACAGCCAGAATATCATCCAGTGTTTTCTGATAATCAACAGCAGGCTCGTTGTAGTAGTTAACCAGTTGGAAGTTGTGATACTCGATGATTTCTTGCAGTTTGACCGCGAAAGTTTCTTTATCAAACAAATCGCCTACACGCAGGCCACGGCGTGCTACTTTATCTTCGTATGCAGGCCCGATACCACGGCCAGTTGTACCAATTGCCTTGGCACCACGCGCTTTCTCGCGGGCATTGTCCAGTGCAACATGATAAGGCAGGATCAACGGACAGGCTTCAGAAATAAGCAGGCGTTCACGTACAGGAATCCCACGTGATTCAAGCGCATTCATTTCTTTCATCAAAGCATCTGGTGCTAAAACGACCCCATTTGCGATAATGCTAATGACATTTTCACGCAAGATCCCGGATGGGATTAAGTGGAGAACGGTTTTTTCACCGTTGATGACTAGTGTATGGCCCGCATTGTGGCCCCCCTGATAACGAACCACGTACTTAGCTCGTTCAGTCAGCAAGTCGACGATTTTACCCTTGCCCTCGTCACCCCATTGGGTGCCCAATACGACAACGTTCTTACCCATTTCAAAAGTTCACTCGGTTGCTTAAAAATGGATTCTACCATCTCATTTAGCACCTTTCAGTATTTTTTCTCACTTCTGTTATTTCGTTTCGTCATATTAACGGGCTGTTAAGTAAGCATTCGTAATGATGCTAGTAACAAAAAAGCCACTGCAAGTTTTCTTACAGTGGCTTAGGCAGCGGTTATTCATTCCGCCGCGTTAGATTTCTTTTTGTTCATTAATAAGGCAATTCGCCTATCTGAACGACTCAGTCATTGGTATTACTGTGCTGCTTAAATGGCGCTTTCATATAACGGAAGAAATCGCTATCTGGGCTGAGTACCATAATGTTATTGCCATCATTCTTGAAGCTCTTCTCATAAGCACGCAGGCTACGAATGAACGCATAGAATTCAGGATCTTTGTTGAACGCATCGGCAAACAGCTTGGCCGCTTCCGCATCACCTTCCCCACGCAGGATAAGTGCCTCTCTATTCGACTTAGCTTTAATTTCAGTTGCTGTTTTATCTGCTACTGCACGGATCTTTTCAGCTTCTTCCAGACCTTGTGAGCGCAGGAGACGTGCCTCAGCTTCACGATCTGCACGCATACGCTGATAAATTGCTTCTGAAATTTCCTGTGGCAAGTTAATCTGTTTGATACGCACATCCACAACCTCAATGCCCAGCTCGGCCATACTATTCTGGTTCAGAATGGGTTGTTTGTCTTTCGTTTCCTGCCCGACATTAGCCGCAGCCGAAGCAACAGGATTATCCGCTGTTTCTGCCGTGCCACCATCATTTGTTCCCAAGTTCAAGGAATTACGCACATCGGTAGTTAAACGGCCACGGGAATCCGTCACAATACCACGCACATCCAAACGACCGATTTCAGAACGCAAACGGTCACTGAATTTACGCTTTAGCAGCAGTTCAGCCTGAGCAATTTCTCCATTACCTGTCGCCAGATAATATCTGCTGAAATCTTTAATCCGCCATTTCAGGTAAGAATCAACAATCAGGTCTTTATTTTCACGCGTCAGGAAACGGTCAGCTTTGATATCCATAGTCTGGATACGGGCATCAAGTGTTTTGACTGTCTCAATAAATGGAATTTTAAAATGCAGACCAGGCTGATAAACCAGTGGTTTATTTTCCGCATCACGCGCAACCTTACCAAAACGCAGTACAATACCGCGCTGACCTTCGTACACGATGAATATCGACGTATACAACACAACCAATATAATGGCAATAGCAAAGACGAATGACTTACGCATGATTATGGTCTCCCTTGTCTTGGCGTCTCACCACGCAGGCTACTGGGATTGCCATAGCTAGAATGATTATTACTGGAGTTGTTATAACCTGTTTGTCCTTGTTCAGGTGCAAAATGTGTAGAGCCGCTCTTCTCTGGCGCTACTTTGGCATCTGATGACTGCGTTTTCGGTACTTCAGCTTGTTTACGAAAAACCTGATCCAATGGCAGTACCAGCATGTTATTGCTCTTTTCGTTTGCAATGACCTTACGGGTATTACTCAGAACATACTCCATCGTTTCAATGTAAAGACGCTCACGGGTAATTTCCGGTGCAGCTTTATACTCAGGCAGAATTTTGGCAAAACTTGCCACTTCACCCTGAGCATTCAATACCACACTGACTTTATAGGCTCTGGCATCTTCAATCATGCGTTGAGCATCACCCTTAGCCATAGGCAAGACAGCATTTTTGTAGGATTCAGCTTCACGAATGGTTTTTTGCTCTTCCTCACGCGCTGCGATAACATCATCGAATGCCACTTGCACCTCTTCTGGTGGACGGGCAGTTTGGAAGTTAACATCAAGCAGCGTGATCCCCATGTTGTATGGACGAATGGTTTCTTCCAGTACTTTCTGGGTATCGTTACGCACGATGGTACGATCTGCCGTCAGGATTTTTTCCATGGTGTATTTGCCTACAACACCACGCACTGCGCTGTCAGTCGCTTGGCTCAGGCTGTTGTCCGGGCTGGTGACATTGAAAAGATAAGCCGCAGGGTCGGTCACACGATACTGTACGTTCATTTCAGCACGCACTACGTTTTCATCCGATGTCAGCATGACACCCGATGTCGCCAGTTCGCGAACAGATTCGACGTTAACGGCTCGGACTCGATCGATAAACGTCATTTTCCAGTTCAAGCCAGGCTGCACAACATGGCTAAATTTACCCAATCGGATAACAACGCCACGCTCTGTTTCTTTGATAGTATAGAACCCACTTACAACCCAGACAGCAACGGCAGCAGCAACGGCAAGACCAATAATACGTCCACCAAATTTAGGACCCTGCTCAGAACCATTTCCACCTTTTTTTCCACCGAAACCACCGAGTTTTTCACTCAGCTTACGGAATAGATCGTCGAGATTAGTTGCCCCACGGTTTCGACCACCTTTATTGTTGCCGCCGGAGTTGCCGCCATTATTATTGCTGCTTCCCCACGGGTCGCGGTCCTGTCCGTTATTACCGGGCTGATTCCACGCCATGTTTTAGCTCCACTTTTTAGTTTTTCACTGGTTTTTCAGAGGTGACTGCTCTCCACCCTAACGGATGAGGCTTCCCACTTCACAGGCCATTGCCTGTCCCTGACAGGTCTGACAGCGGCCTCTGTGGGCAGAAACGACAAATTTCGTCGTTTTGTAAGCAACCAATATTTTTGGGTGATGCTTCTGACAGTACTGATTCTGTCACAGTCATTTCATCACCGCCATCCCATTACAGCTACTACACGACTATAAACGCCTTGAAATGGCTGACAAAATGATACCTTGTTTGTCTTCCTGAGCCAATCAATCAGACAACATAGTCAAGTAAATTCAATTCTTGTTTACATAGTCGGCGCCAATCAACCATCGGCATCCTGACTTCAATACCAATTTGACCACCGTCTTCTATCCATTCACGCTCAATGGCCTGAAGCTGGTAAAAACGACTGCGCAAACGCCCTGCCTCAGGCGGCAGATGCAATTCATAGTGTGCGATTTCACCTGAAAGACATTCGGTCAACACCTGAAATAACAGAGGGATACCTGCTCCAGTTTGTGCGGATAACCAGACCCTTATCGGGCGGTTTTCCTCATCGCGATCAATGCGTGGAACAAAATCTTCCAACATGTCAATTTTATTCATCACCAACAAGGAAGGGATCTCATTGGCTTCAATTTCTTCCAGAACACTGTCCACTGCAACAATGTTTTCATCCAAACGGCTGTCTGCCGCATCCACAACATGCAACAGCAATCTTGCCTGCCGAGTTTCCTGCAAAGTAGCTTTAAACGCCGCAACCAAATCATGAGGTAAGTGGCGAATAAAACCCACGGTATCCGCCAAAACAACTGTACCGACGTCATTTACGTCTATCCGGCGCAAAGTGGGATCGAGGGTAGCAAAAAGTTGATCGGCAGTATACACCTCAGCCGAAGTTATCCGGTTGAATAAACTAGATTTTCCCGCATTGGTATAACCCACAAGAGAAACAGTGGGAATATCAGCTTTATTACGTGCCTGACGCCCCTGCTCGCGCTGTTTTTCAACTTTGCCGAGACGCCCCAGAATCTGCTTGATTTTGTCACGCAGCAAGCGGCGGTCAGTTTCTAGCTGAGTTTCCCCTGGGCCACGCAGACCGATCCCCCCCTTCTGACGTTCAAGGTGAGTCCAGCCCCGTACCAGACGGGTAGATAAATGACGTAATTGTGCCAACTCGACTTGCAACTTACCTTCGTGCGTTCTTGCCCGTTGGGCAAAAATATCCAAGATCACACCCGTGCGATCAACGACACGACATTGGCAAAGACGTTCAAGATTACGTTCCTGGGCAGGGCTTAGTGCATGGTTGAACAAGACCACATCAGCACCGCTGTTCTTGACAGCCTCAGCAATTTCCTCTGCCTTGCCTTCTCCGACAAAATATTTCGGATTGGGCGCCTTTCTGCTTCCCGTCACAATCTGCACAGGAGAAACACCAGCGGAAGTCACCAATGATTCGAATTCACTGAGATTTTCCGTATCTTTTTCCTGTGAGAAAAAAACATGCACCAGAACGGCTAATTCTCCGCCTTCATAACGATCAAACAACGGTGCAACCCCTCAGGCTAAGTAGAAATCCATAGGAAAAAACATAGGTAAAGTCTCCCTACCTATGTTTTTATTTACGTCAGGCACGGACACTGATTTATTCAGCGCCATCACTTTCCTGTGGTGCTGCTGGGTTAACGCCAGCATGATAATTTCCAACGCCAGTCGTCACGTTCGGATTATTGCCGTGGTGAGACACAGGACGGGAAGGCACAACAGTTGAAATGGCATGTTTATAAACCATCTGACTGACCGTGTTTTTCAGTAAAATGACAAATTGGTCAAAAGATTCAATCTGACCCTGTAATTTGATGCCGTTGACCAAATAAATAGAAACCGGGACCCTTTCACGCCGTAACGCGTTCAGGAATGGATCTTGCAAAGATTGCCCCTTAGCCATTCTATATTTTCCTTATTTTGTTGTTCTTAACTAAGAACCTGTTGGTTCGAAAAAGTAACTACTCAAAAATAACGCTTTGTACTGATCAATTGTACACAATCAATGAATTTATGTACTAATAACCTGCATCACTGTATTCAATGCCTGTTCAGGTTGGTCACTGTCCAACCAAGTCACATTGTCCCAGCCTCTTAGCCACGTGATCTGGCGCTTCGCTAGCTGGCGTGTCGCACAGATGCCACGATAAACCATCTCATCATGAGAGATTTCGCCTGAAAGGTAAGACCACATTTGACGATAACCAACACAACGAATGGAAGGTAAATCTGTATGCAAATCACTACGAGCATAAAGTGCTTTTACTTCATCTTCAAACCCTGATTTGATCATTTGTTCAAAACGGGCGGCGATGCGCTGATGCAAAATTTCACGGCTTGCAGGTGCGATCGCAAATTGATGAACACGATAAGGCAATATTTCTCCAGACATTTCAGTCAATGCAGTTAGAGTTTTACCCGAAATTCGAAAAACTTCCAGTGCACGAGTGAGACGTTGTGGATCATTTGGGTGAATTCTTGCTGCTGCAACGGAGTCAATTTCCTGCAATTGCCGATGCAAGGCTTCCCACCCATGTTTGGCCGCCTGTTGCTCGATCTGCGCCCGGATCTCAAGATTAGAAGAGGGTAAAGGCGATAATCCTTCCAGCAATGCTTTGAAATATAGCATGGTTCCGCCAACTAGGAGGGGAATTCTCCCAGCAGCCGTGATATCCGCCATTTCTTTCAGAGCATCACGGCGAAAATCAGCAGCGGAATAAATTTCAGCCGGATCGAGAATGTCAACCAGACGATGAGGCGCCTGTGCCTGCTCTGCTGCGGTAGGTTTTGCAGTACCAATATTCATTTCACGATAAATCAACGCAGAATCAACACTGATTAATTCAACAGGAAGATGCTGATGTAAGGCGATCGATAACGCCGTTTTTCCTGAAGCTGTCGGCCCCATGATGAAAATGGCTGTCGGTAGATGTTGAGTTTTTAAATCACTCATGATTGAGAAGTGCCACCACTGCTTGTAAATCAATTAACTGTAATAAGCCCTCTGGCGGGGATTCCACCAATTGAGGGCAAAGACGCTCGACGTCAGCTAAAAGCTGGACGGCTTGCGCAATGTTCCACGTTTCATGTTCGCTCCCAACGTGACGGGAGAGCCAAATCGCTACCTGTTCAGCACAGGCCGAGGGTTGTTCCACTAGATAGTTCAACAGCTCCGGCAGGAGTTTCGGCAGGTTCTGTTGACGCAGTGGCAACGATACCGCATGAATAGTTACTTTTCCATGTGCGACTGTAGATTCAATACCGAAAGTCTTCAATAGCTCACTATTCTGCTTTAAAGCGTCGATTTCTGCCTGACTGAGAGACAGTTTCAGCGGGATCAGTAGCGGCTGCGATTTAAGCCCCAGCTCCCCTGGCGTCAACTGCACCTGTTTCAGCCAGCGTTCAGCAACTGGCAAAGACAGTAGCCCAATCCCCAACGGAGACTCAATCAAGGCATAACTGGCAGCATGGATGCTCAATACCTTGCCAAAACTGTAACTAATGTTTTTTCCCTGCAAAAGTGCGGCACCAACAGGAATCGGAGCGGCTTTTTCCCTCACGGAGACAGCTCTTTCAGGAAACAGCGGCCGTTTCTCCTCTGGTGCAGATTGCATCATTTTCTGGTACAACTCGCCCTGTTTCTTCTGGTAATTTTCCCCATGATGAAGTTGCCGCGTATCATTGCCAGAATGCGGGCGATCAAGCTGAGGCTGTTCTTTGTCATGCCCTCCAGATGAAACCGAGGGGGCAGCCGCGGCGCGGGAAGGCGGTGATGCCTTCAGTGAAGCCGTATTTTGCTGGAGAAAATGGTTCTCTCCCGCAGAAAGACGGTTTTCCGGCACCCAACTGGCAGCCGGCTCCTCACAACCAAGCGCCAGTTCAGCTCCTTTCCCCCTTTGTTTCAATACTGCTGCCACACCCTGATAAATAAAATCATGTACCAGACGTGCCTGATGGAAGCGTACCTCATGCTTCGCTGGATGCACATTGACATCAACCTGATGCGGATCAATCTCCAGATACAATACATAAGCAGGCTGCTTCTCTCCCTGAAGCAAATCTTGATAGGCCTGACGGATAGCATGATTAATCAGCCGATCCCGCATCATACGTCCATTGACATAACAATACTGAATATCGCCCCCGACAGTATCACTCATGGGATCAGCAACCCATCCTTTAATAGACAAGGAATCATGCTGCCACGACAGCGCAAGAGCCTGCTGCACAAACGCCATTCCGCAAATGGCCGCCAAACGTCGCTCATGCTGAGATTCTTCTTTCGCTGGACGATACTGACGAACCAATTTGCCGTTGTGATGCAGGTTGATCGCCACATCCAACCGTGCCAGAGCTATCCTGCGCACCACTTCATCAAGATGCCCGAATTCGGTTTTTTCTGTTCTCAGGAATTTGCGACGTGCTGGCGTATTATAAAACAGATCCAATACTTCAACCGTCGTACCGACGGGATGAGCTGCGGGTTTTACGGTGACTTCCATATCACGGCCTTCGGCGTAAGCCTGCCACGCTTCTGTCTGGCTTTCAGTACGGGAAGTCAGAGTCAATCGTGAAACCGAGCTGATACTGGCCAGTGCTTCCCCACGGAATCCCATACTGACAATCGCCTCCAAATCATCAAGCGAAGCGATTTTACTGGTGGCATGACGTGCCAGTGCTAATGTCAGATCCTGCTGGTCTATCCCACAGCCGTTATCACGAATGCGGATTAATTTCGCGCCACCGCGTTCAATCTCAATATCAATGCGGGTAGCGCCGGCATCAAGGCTGTTTTCCACCAATTCTTTCACCACCGATGCAGGGCGCTCAACCACTTCACCAGCAGCAATCTGATTTGCTAATTGTGGGGGTAAAATCCTGATAGCCATATTCAACCTTCTTTACGGTTTAGTATTACATTGGAGAAGTCTGCAACGGGTTAGCCTGAAAATAGTGGCGCAGCCCAAAGTGAATGGCTTGTGCCAGTCTCGCCTGATAATCGTTAGATCCCAGCAGTTCTTCTTCCGATAAATGACTAATAAAACCCGTTTCCACCAAGATGGAAGGAATATCCGGGGAACGTAATACACCCAGGCTTGCATGTTCTGGTCTACGCTTATGCAAAGAGCCAATGTGAGATAACTGGCTCAATACTTGAACAGCAACGTCATAGCCCACTCTCTGGGAATGACCAAACTGCAAATCTAACACAGCCTGACTCAATAGCGGATTAATACCATTGGATAGAACATCTCCCGCACCGCCCAACAATTCCGATTGTTTCTCGTGCTGCTCCAGCCAATTCCCCAATTCACTGTTTGCGCGACGGTTGGATAGTACCCAAACAGAAGCCCCTCTGGCGCTGCGGTTAGGTGCTGCATCCGCATGGATAGACACCAGCATATTGGCTTTGTGCTTACGGGCGACCTCAGACCGTCCGGCAACTGAGATGAAATAATCGCCACCCCTCGTCAAAACAGGCTTGAACATGGGATCATTGTGTAAAAGTACTTCCAGCTTGCGTGCAACGCTGATGGTCACGTTCTTTTCCTTCAATCCCCCTTGCCCGATGGCTCCTGGGTCTGTCCCACCATGCCCTGCGTCAATGGCAATCACAATCGGATATTTTCCCTGTGCTGCCTTAGTTGCCTGCTTTTTCACTCCTTGGTCATGATGAGCCGGAGTTTGCTTTATCTCCTGCTTCGGTGACTGAGCATTATTAGCTAATAACTGCTTACTTTCATGTAATGAAGTATTTCCCTTGAGCATTGAGGTGCTATTCGTTGTACTTTTAGCCGTTGCACTATTAGTTTTCAACGTAAACATCACCTGATATTCACTGGCGGATTCTTTCACCGAAGAAGTCGCGGTAGCCTGATGTGCCAATTCCAATACAAGCCGCTTATGCTGTGCATCAGGGGACTGACTGGTTCGAATCACTTTCACCAGATTCTGGCCTGATAAACGCATCGGCAGTCCCATGACATGACCAGACTGACGAATATCCACCACCAACCGCTCAGGAGCATGCAGAGGGAAAAACCGATAATCAGGATGCCCGCCAGTGAATCCCAACGTTACGGTAGCTTCAGATGGGCTATTATTCACATGAATATTCGACAACGTAGCCGCTGTCGCCGTCATCATGATCAGTTGACTCAACATGACAAACAATACACAGGACATCACCCAATGGGCTTGCCATTTCTTTATTACTTTCACAAAGAAAGCATTCATCATGGTCGGGTATTCCTTCATAAGGACTTCAGATTATCCAGCAGATTTTCACCATATTCAGATAACGCGACAAAACGCGCGCGCCGCCCTTCGCTGTCATAGCTCAAATGCAGCTCAATATCGGCATCAGGTAAAAACCCTGCACCCTGTTGAGGCCATTCCACCAGACAAATAGCATCCTGATGGAAATAATCACGAATGCCCATAAATTCCAGTTCTTCAGGATCAGACAGACGGTAAAGATCAAAATGATAGACAGGCCGCGGTAGCAAAGCATAAGGTTCAACCAGCGTATAAGTCGGACTCTTCACATGCCCCTGATGGCCAAGCGCCTGTAGGAAGCCACGACTGAATGTCGTTTTTCCGGCACCCAGATCGCCATATAAATAAATAACATAGCCGCGATCGCCGGTTGCCGCCACTGCATTGCCCAATGCAACCGTGGCATTTTCATTTGGAAGTAATAAAACGAGTTCTTTCATCGAAAAGTATCTATTTTATTTATTGAATTAGAGCCTAATGAGATTTAGGTTTATCAGTTAAATAGTTTAACCAATAACCATAACATAACTCAGCCATTATCATTTAACATCTTCTGCTCCGCCGTACTGCCACGTACCGCACTTTTTGTATTCAATCCGCTGTGTGCTAAACTACGTCCCCTTTGCAGCAGTAATTTGATATTCAATGGCAACCCCTCTTGATCTGAATCTTCTGGCAACAAACATCAAACAATGGAGCCTTTCCCTTGGCTTTCAACAAGTCGGTATCTGTGACACCGATTTATCCGCAGAAGAACCCAAACTACAGGAATGGCTTGATAAGCAATACCACGGTGAAATGGATTGGATGGCTCGTCACGGTATGATGCGCGCCCGTCCCCATGAACTACTACCTGACACCTTGCGGGTCATCAGCGTACGCATGAATTACCTGCCAGCCAAAGCAGCTTTTGCCAGTACACTGAATAATCCTGAATTAGGTTATGTCAGCCGCTATTCGCTGGGCAGAGACTACCACAAGCTATTGCGTCAGCGACTCAAAAAACTCGGTGAACAGATTCAAGACTATTGCAGTGCTCATGAATATCAGGGAACTCTGAATTTTCGGCCTTTTGTCGATTCTGCCCCGATCATGGAGCGTCCCTTGGCGGCCAAGGCTGGTCTCGGCTGGGTTGGTAAACACTCACTTATATTAAATCGAGAATCGGGTTCATGGTTTTTCCTCGGAGAATTGTTGATTAACCTTCCCCTTCCCATAGATGCCCCACAAGAGGAGCAATGCGGGCGTTGCGTTGCCTGTATGACGACCTGCCCAACAGGTGCCATTGTTGAGCCTTATACCATTGATGCCCGACGCTGTATTTCTTACCTGACCATTGAATTGGATGGTGTGATCCCTGAAGAATTGCGCCCGTTAATGGGCAACCGGATTTATGGTTGTGACGATTGCCAGCTTATTTGCCCATGGAATCGTTTTTCACAATTAACGGATGAAGTAGATTTCAGCCCTCGTGCTGCCCTGCACACGCCAAAATTACTTGATTTATTCAGTTGGAGCGAAGAAAAGTTTCTACGTATTACGGAAGGATCAGCAATCCGCCGCATTGGTTATTTACGCTGGCTGCGCAATATTTCCGTTGCTTTAGGTAATGCTCTTTATCAGGATGATATCGTGCTGGCACTGAAAAAAAGAATCGGTTTAAGTGAAGTACTGGATGAACATATCCACTGGGCCATCGATCAACAAATAACTCGCCGCAATGCCAATACGATTGAAGTTCAAACATCACAGCAGAAGCGATTAATTCGGGCAATTACCAAAGGAATACCCAGAGATGCTTAATAATTAACCAGTCGAATTTATTGTCAAAAAACCCGTCTATTTCCTTGTGAATAAAATAAAAATGCCTTGTTGATCAACAGACAAATAAAGTTTAAATATTAATCAATGTCATTTTAAATGAAATAAATTATTTTAATTTATCAATAAGTTAAATATGATTTATTATTTTAAATAATGGGTCAAAAAATACAGATACAGAAATTTCGCCTGTGGATAACTCTGTGCAGCAAATAGAGCATCGTCAGACAAGTCAATATGGCAGTAAGGTTAAATACTGTGGATAAAAAACAGTAATTGTATTTCAGTGGAAAAGAATCAGAAATAAGCAATAAAACCAGAATCCACTCACACATTCTAGACGCTGGTGAAGAAATTTTCCTCTGCCTATTCAAAAATGAGGCGGCATTATGGACTTGTTGTATCTGGATAGCAAGTGCTTTATCGACAATTTATTTATGGTAGTGATAGATGGTACGGATCAGGTAGTTACTCCCTGCGATAGATCCCCCCAAAGGAGAAAAAAGGAGAACTGCAGCAGTTATGCCAATTGTGATAAACACGAGAGTCCAGCGAAGTTGTTTCGTAGCGGCGCTGCCAGAAAGAAAATTCCCCGCTATTCCAGCAAGGCCGTAGGCAAACAAAAGTGGATTAATCCAGCTATTATCGAACTTGTAGACGGTCTGGAGCAGTGGTCGTACATATGTGTACGCCATAAAATGACCAACGACCAGAAAAACGTGACCAATATCCAGAATATTGACCTGCTTCTTTATGGTCTTGTCAAAGACAATTAGCTGAAATATCAGGATTTCATGAAAATCAGAGAGGTGATTAGCCCCAGACCGTCAGCGCCGGAATAGTTGGCGCTTTTCCGACAGGCTTGGCTTGCCAGATAATAAGAAGGTATCATCAGATAGCTGCTAATCTTAGCAGGATTAATCGTTATTAAATTTCGATGAACTTTGTTGAGATAGGAAATATGGGTCAGGCTATTATTTCAGAGACATGCAAGAAATCAGTAGAAGTTTATAGATAAGATATTGGAGCGGGAAACGAGACTCGAACTCGCGACCCCAACCTTGGCAAGGTTGTGCTCTACCAACTGAGCTATTCCCGCGTCGCTTATGGCTGTATTTAGCCTGAAATGCCTGAATGCTTATGATAAATAATACTATTTTTATATCTGCATATCAGGAACAGGCGCTATTATGGACTTGCTCAAAGAAGATGACAAGTCCTTTGCATCCACTCTTATGCCAAGCGCTCAAAAAACACTCGTGAAAGAGAGTCCACATCTATTTTAGAAACATTTGTGATTCTAAAAATTAACACTAAACATACAACTAACCTCTAATAAGATTTGTGCTTGTCGGAATAATTTTAGGGCAATAGATTAGAGATAGTTTTGGTCGTATCTTAGACAATAATGCTCCTCAAAAAGGGCCAAGTGTATGACTCAACATTATCCATCTAAATTTGTCACAGGTACTGATGCCCTTGCTGAGCTTTTACTCGCTCAGGCTGAACTGGATAAAAGCCATAATCTCAACACTGCGGGGTTTGTTGCTGGATATCGCGGCTCTCCCTTAGCCCGTTTAGATCAGGCATTATGGCAGCATGGTAAAGAACTTGCTCAATCCAATATCCGCTTTCAACCTGCTATCAACGAAGATCTCGCCGCCACTGCACTTATCGGTACTCAAAAAGTCGAATCCGATCCTGATCGGAATGTTATCGGCGTCTTTGGCATGTGGTACGGCAAAGGACCTGGAGTGGATCGCTCTGGCGATGCGCTCAGGCATGGCAACGCTTATGGCTCTTCACCACACGGGGGCGTACTTGTAATCCTCGGTGATGACCACGGTTGTGTCTCCTCCTCCATGTCCCATCAATCTGATCTCGTTTTAATGGCTTGGAGTATGCCGATTTTGCATCCAGCATCTGTTTCTGACTATCACGATGTAGGATTATGGGGCTGGGCGGCATCGCGCGCGAGTGGGGCTTGGGTCGGGTTTAAAGCAATCAGTGAAGTTGTGGAAAGTAGTGCTATCAGAAAAAGCAAACCCTTTCCTGAATATAAAACACCTGAAATCGATTCTGGCCCAGATGGGCTGCATTGGCGTTGGCCGGATCTTCCCGGCCCACAGATTGAGAAACGCTTGGCCTATAAACTTAAAGCCGTTGAAGCCTTCGCCAGAGCTAATCCGATCGATCAACTCCTTGCCCCGTGCGCCCATCCGCGTGCTCTGCTGGTCACCGTTGGCAAAGCGCATCGAGATGTGCTGGAAGCCTTACGTGCCGGAGGCTTAACGCCTTCCCAACTTGCCAAACAAGGGGTGGCTTTTGTCCATGTCCGCTTAGTCTATCCTCTGTCACCGCTTCTCAGCGATCTTGCTTCACAGGTCACTGATATTTTTGTTATTGAGGAGAAGAACGCTGTTGTCGAGATCCTGCTGGCACGCCATCTGGTTAATTCACAGAAAAATATTAAGCTGATAGGCAAACACAATCATCTTGGCCAGCAATTTTTACCCGCAGACATTGAGTTACGTCCTTCATTGATTACTCCCCTGCTTTCTGGATGGCTAAACAAACTCGATTTGTTTCTCTCGGTTCCTCTGGAATGGGCAACTAAAACAACACCACACGATCTTACGCTTCCCAAACGCACACCTTATTTCTGCGCAGGGTGTCCCCATAGCACATCAACCCGTTTACCTGAAGGCAGCCAAGCCCAAATTGGTATTGGGTGTCATGTCATGGCGGCTTGGATGGATCGTAATACGGGATTTGGTCTTGTTCAAATGGGAGGGGAAGGTGCCGACTGGGTCGGGCATTCACCTTTTATTAACCGTCCCCATCTCTTTCAGAATTTAGGCGATGGGACCTATTTCCATTCCGGCCATTTATCCATTCGCCAATCAATAGCCGCAGGCAATCACATTACTTATAAATTGCTATTTAATCAGGCTGTGGCCATGACTGGAGGACAGCCACTGGATGGTAATCTTACCATACCGCAGATTGTAGCCTTAATGCTGGCTGAAGGGGTCAAAGAAGTCGCTATTGTTACGGATGATATTGATAAATATCAGGATAAAAACCTGCTAACCGCTAAGGTGACGCTTTATCAACGTGATTACCTCGAAGAGGTGCAGAAACGTTTTCGAGAAATCGCGGGGGTAACCGTAATTATCTACGATCAGGCCTGTGCCACAGAACTACGCCGTAAGAGAAAGCGGGGTCTGGAGCCGAAAGCGACACGACGCGCCGTGATTAACGAGTTGGTCTGTGAGGGGTGTGGTGACTGTCAGGTACAATCAAATTGCCTCGCAGTGATCCCGGTCAAAACCTCACTGGGGACTAAACGCAAGATCGATCAACACGTCTGCAACTCCGATCTATCCTGTCTGAAAGGGTTTTGCCCCAGCTTTGTCACCGTCGAAAATGCCAATCCACGCCATGATCTCAGTAAAATAATCCCGCAAGGCGATCTAGACAAATTACTCCGTGAATTACCCCAGCCAATACTGATCATTAGCGATAACCCTTATGAGATCCTGCTCGTCGGCGTAGGTGGTACAGGTATCGTCACCGCAGGGAATTTACTGGCGATTGCGGCCGAAGCAGATAATTATTCCGTCAGTCTACTCAATTTTACGGGTTTTGCACAAAAAGGCGGTGAAGCAATCACCCATGTCCGACTATGCCATGATATGAATAAGCTACATCAAGTCAGAATTGACCGTGGGCGCGCTAATCTCATCATCGCGGCTGATTTAGTGGCCGCAACGGGACAAAATTCACTGACAGTGATGTCAAAAAGTGCAACGAAATGCGTCCTCAATACTCATGAAACGCAAATCGGCACTATGCTTCGGGCTCCCACCCTGAATCTGGATCATCCCAAAATGATGACGACTCTTCACCAACACTGCCAAACATTAAATTCCATTGATGCCGAAATAATGGCCGCTGATCTGGTCGGTGACCGAAACCAAACAAATATCGTATTAATCGGTTATGCATGGCAGCTCGGTAAGATTCCAATCACGCTTTCTGCTATCGACCATACTATTCAAGCACTGGGCAATGCCGCAGACAGTGCACGACGCGCTTTCCATATCGGTCGCATTGCTGCTGTACAGCCAGATATCCTGAATGAGCGCCTGCACATCAAGCCGCAAGAAAGCATTAAGACGCTGGATGATCTTATTATGCATCGATATCAATTTTTGGTTGATTACCAGAATGAAGGATATGCACAGCGTTATCTCAGTCGCGTTGCTCAGATTCAACTGGTCACGCAACAAATTGATGCGGAAGAAATTGCCAAAGCGGTCGCTGAAAATTTATTTAAACTAATGGCTTATAAGGATGAATATGAAGTCGCGCGCCTCTATGCCAAAAGCGACTTTTTCGAAAATCTCCGCTCACAGTTTGATAATACGGATAACATTCGCTTTCACTTCAGCCTGCCCCTTTTCAATCGCAAAGATCCACGTACAGGCGAGCGAGGAAAACGAGAATATGGCACATGGATCATCCCTATCTTCCGCGTTCTTGCCGCATGTAAGCCACTTCGTGGAACTATGTTCGATATCTTCGGCTATCAGGAAGAGCGCAGACAGGAAAGAAATTTACTGCTCGAATATGAGCGATTACTTGATTTTCTGATAGAAAAACTGAACCGCGATAATTTAGCGATCTGTCAGCAACTCGCGGAGCTGCCCGATCAAGTCCGTGGCTTCGGTCATGTTAAGCAAAAAGCGATAAAAAACATGATGGAGCGTAAGGAGGCATTACTGGAAAAGCTATAAAAAAACAGAGTGATAGCACAGATAAAAAATATTTTGGGTACGGTGAGGTTAAGCGGTTGCCATATTATTAATGAATGAACGGCTGCGAAAACATAGAAGCCACTGTTGGCGAGTCTTCATACAGCCGTTTAGCTTAATCCAGATGATGCGTCATTATCAGTATGCTTTTTTTGACATGACATCACCCTGTTAATTGAAGGATATTTCTACCACATTCATTGCGCTTGAATAGCGAGATCGTCAAATAACAGCGAATCCTGAAGCCGTTTACGCATGGACTTTTTGGATGTCAGCAACATACTAACGTCTCGCTCTAAACAAGGGAAAAATCGGTCATGCTGTTCAATATCACTCAAAGATCGCGAGGTGTTGACGATTGCACGGGCACGCGGTTGCCGAATAGCTTCATATCGGCGTAGCGCAACACGGTAGTCCTCAGTATTTTTAAGCACGTACCCCAGCACCGCAGCATCTTCTATAGATATTCCAGCACCTTGACCGAGACTGGTTAGCATCGGATGAGCGGCATCACCGAGAAGAGTCACTCGTCCCTTTGTCCAATGTTCAGGGAAGGTTCTATCTTTGGCGTCTACAGTGATTATGGATTCACTGTCAGTTGAGTTAATGATATCTTGAACAAGATCCGGCCAACCCGCATAAAACTCAGCTACATCCCTATTCGTACCTTTCCATCTTTTGGCGTCATCATTCGACATATTCGCGGTTCCCCACCAATACACCCAGCCATCACCGATATCTACAATCCCCATACGCTTCCCTCTCCCCCAATAATGGGCAACGTAGCCGGGTGTAATTTTGGGATGGGAGTATTTAACTAAGGCGAGCCAGCAAATATAACCGGCTTCCTGAATAATAGATTCTGTTCCGATCGCGTCACGAATTGCAGAATAAAACCCATCAGCCCCGACAATAATGTCTCCCGATGAAACAGTGCCATCCTCGAAATTGATATGGACAGCATCACTCGTTTCGTTATAGCCAGTTACGCGTTTACCAAAACTAATATCCGCATCGCCAAGCTGATCCAACAACGCTCTCTGGAGGTTTTCCCTTGATATGCAAATACTCGGAGTGCCTTGCTCATCAGAGATCTTTTGAACAGGGAGGCGCTTCAAGAGCAATCCTGAGCTATGTCGAATCTCAAAGTTTCGAACTTCAGCACCATAATTCTTCAACCCGAGGTCGATATCAAGCAGCTTCTTCATCGCCGAACTGGCGTTTGACATTACCGATAAACCCGATCCAGTCGCTCGTAAACTGTCCGTCTTCTCAAAGAGACGCACAGACCAACCAATTTTTTTCAATGCGATCGCGCATGACAACCCACCGATACCCGTACCGACGATGAGCGCAGAAGGTTTTCTAGACATTAGCATTCACCCCTTTCACTTTATTAATTTCAGTAATAATTGCCGACACCATTGGCCCAACGAAAGGTTCTTCCATAATAGTCAGATGATCGCCATCCACTTCAATCAAGTTCACTCGGCCAGACGTCTTGCCACCCCAGCCATTCAGAGGATCATGATATTCACTACGAATAGTATTGTGCATCTCTTGCAATATCTGAGGAAGAGGCTGCTTTGCGCGAATAAGCGTCACATCAAGATTCGGACATTGTGCGTTGTATTCAGCCGCGGCTTGCCAATTAGCACTATACACCTCGAAAAGGCGCTGCATGACTGCTTTTGTGCTGCCTTCCGGGATCGCTCCTATCTGGGTTGCATGATCAGTGATGTACTCGAATTTCTCTTGCAAGCTTTCGATATAGGAAGGAACAACATGAACGGGTAACGAAGATCCCTTCGATGTCCACAGCAATTCCCAGAAGAACCAACTAAGCAAAGCATCATCGCTCGCCTGACCTTTTGCCTGTGAGCTCAGAGCCATCGTATCAAGAATCAGAATATTAGAGACCATTTCCCCTGATCGGATTAACTGATTCGCCATTTCGAAGGCGATAAATCCACCATACGACCAGCCACCAATCACATAAGGACCCGTCGGCTGAATTCTCTTGATCGCCTCAATGTAAAAAGCAGCCTGCTCCTCAATAGTCGTTATTGGTGACGAGCCCGCATCCACACCCGATGCTTGAAGAGCATAAAGTGGCTGATCAGATGGCAGGTACGGAAGCATTCGCAGATATGACAGAATATTTCCTCCCATAGGATGTACCAGGAAGAGTGGCCTGCTGTTACCTGCTTTGCGCAGTGGAACAAGTGGGTCAAATTTGAACTGACCACCACCGTTTTGAATAAGCATGGCAAGTTTCGCAATGGTTGGTGCGCTAACAAATGCTGAAAGCGGTACGTTAATGCCATACAGTTTCTCAACAAGAACCACTATGCGCATTGCAGTCAAAGAAGTCGCACCACAATCAAAAATACTCTGCTCAGGGGCTATTTCGGGGATCTTCAGGAGCTCTGCGGTCAGCTCGCAAAGTCTGCTTTCATACTCGCCTGCTGGGCCACGATAATTTTTTTCTGATACAAGCTGTATATCCAGTTTCCGGAGCATCGCATCATCACGCTTGCCACTCGGTGTCTTGGGAAGCTCGTTTATCCATGTAATGTGTGTCGGCACCATATATGCGGGTAACTCAGCTCCGATAAACTGCCTCAGTTCCTCCAGCGCGATACCATCTTCCTTACCCACCAGATAGGCGATCAAGTATGAATCCAGATCGTCACGAGGCCGAGCGACAACCGCTACTTCAACATTTTTCTTAATTTTTTCAAAGAATTCGAGAATTTTTAACTCGATTTCAGAGAGTTCTACTCTATAGCCACGAACTTTGACCAGTGTATCCTTGCGACCAAGGCTGATAATCTCGCCGCACGCTGAACGGATGCCAATATCCCCCGTCCGGTAAAACATCCCACCTGGTACGTCGGCGTGTGCAATAAACTTTTTCTTGGTTTCCTCCGGCGAACGGTAATATCCCGATGCCAAAGCGTCTCCGAACACACAGATTTCGCCAGGAACCCCATCGGGAACGACATTTGAACTCTCGTCAAGGATCACAATGCCTACACCCGTGATCGGGATACCAATCGGCGGAAGTGCAGGGAACTGGCTGGGATCACTGCTCATAGTGTAACTTGTCACCACATGAGTCTCGGTCGGGCCATACTGGTTTTCCAATATGCCGCCAGGTAGATTATCGACCAGCGTCCGTATCTCTTTGGTGACACGCAACTGCTCTCCGGACGAGACAATCACCCGCAGTTTCTTCGGAAAGAATTCCAGCATAACGGCCGTCTCAGCGAGTTGTTGCAAAGCGATGTACGGAAGGAATATCCGCTCAACGCCTTTACGATCAAGATGCCTGACCAAAGCTACCGGATCTCGACGCTCCATCTCGCTAATCAGATGCAACGTGGCACCTGATGAGAGGGTGGAGAGTATTTCCTGGAAAGAAACATCGAAACTCAAAGGCGAAAACTGGAGTGTAGAGGTAACCTTGGCGCCACTACTTATTTTATTTTGCCAGCCAACAAGATTGGTCAATCCCCTATGCAGCATCGTCACGCCTTTAGGCGTACCCGTTGAGCCGGAAGTAAATAGAATGTAGGCCGCATCAGCAGAATCTATCGTCGCATCGTCTCTTTCCGCAGTTGCCGCGATTGAATCATGCTCAAGGAAAAGCATGCGCACACTTGTGGGCAACTCTGTAATAGAATGATCGGTTACAACTACGGCCGGATTTGCTATTTTCAATATCAGCTCGATTCGGCTGGCTGGGTATGATAAGTCGATTGGAAGGCAAATAGCGCCGATCCTCAGAATAGCCAAGACAGTTGCAATTTGTTCAAACGACCTCGGTAATGCAATTCCAACCACATCCTGTTTATGGACCCCTCGTTCACTCAGCAAAAAAGCAATCTCTGTCGCCGCATCCCATAGCTGCTGATAGCTCCACTCTACGTTATCATACGTGATGGCAACTGCATCCGGATCACGTTGAACGCTATTTCGAATCATGGCTGGAAGTGAAATAAATACCTTATCCGATGTCCTTTCCACAAGGCACCCAACTTCAGTAATCGAGTGGCTGAGGGATACGGGTAATTCTGGTTGATAAGCTATTCGCTCTAACACACGATTAAAGAGCCTGGAAAAAACCGCCCCTTGTTCTCTGGCATAAATGCTTCCATTGAGATCCACCCGAACACTCGTACGTTCGCCATCAACATCGCGCATTACGTTTACCAGAATATCGAAATTTGTTTCCTCCTTCGGATCAAAGGCGACTATTTCAATACCTGACTTCGCAGAAATATCCTGCAATATATGAAAATGTACGTAGTTAAAAGCGGTCTGGACAGAGAGCAATTCATTGTCAGCTTGGATTTGGCTTAAGGGAAAACACCGATGTTTATGACTTCTTTTTTCATTTCGATACAGCCCTTCAACAACCTGAAGCCAATTCCAATTTTTTATATCAACTCTCAAAGGAAGTGTGTTCAAAAATAGCCCCAGAATACGCTCCGAGTGCTTAATTTCCGGCCGTGTATGTGTCACTACACCCGTGACGATCTCCTCTTTACCACTCATTAACGCAATGGTGGTGCAATGAGCGGCAAGATAAAGGTGCTTTATAGGGACTCGAATAGTTCTTGCCAGCTGATTAAGTGCAACATCAAGTACAGGATCTATTAGGAAACGATAAGAAAAAATACGTTTCACTGGAGCAGTTGAATATCCAGCCAAGCCTATTGGCAATGTATTCGTCGCGCCAGAGAGGTATTCTTTCCAGTAATTCTTAGACTCACTTGCTTCAAGGGTTTCTATTTCGTTTTGGACAAAAATTGACGGATTCGGCAATTCGTCTTCAGGGTAACCGAGATTAGCGCCATCATTCCCCTGAGAATAGGACAAAAGAAGCTCACGTATCAGGTTTGCAACGCTTCCTCCATCAAGAATTGCATGATGAAAGCTGAAAACTAAGTCGATATAGTTTGATTCACTATTAGCAAATATCGCTACGTGGAAAAGTGGTCCCGATAAGAACGAATAATTATACCGTGACCACTTATCCATATGAGCAAGAACTGTATGCTCATACTCAACCACATCAGGCGTTTTAATTGATAAAACATCATCAATTAGAATCTCGGGTCTGATTAGCTGAAGGGGTAAATGATAGTCACTAAGGTTAAAAACTGTGCGTAATGCGGGGTGCCTACGAACCAATCCTTGCAAAGCAGATCTGAATGCGGCTTCATTCCACGCCGACTTTAAAGTATATCGGAATACATCTTTATAAGTTCTCGCACCTTCCATCTCACGACTATGGAAAAGCAAACCAAGTTGTAATTGAGATACGGGGTAAGCATCATCGTATACTGAACTCAGCATCTTTTGGTCGGTTGCACTTATGAGAGCAAAAGGAGGAAGGGCTTCTTTCGGGCTACTGAGAACACGTGACACACTTTCGAGGACATTTCCCAAGCTACATACTGTCGTATACTGCGCCAGATCGGATAAGCCAACGTCATACCCGTGACTTTCCAGTTCTGATCTCACTTTCAACATCAGGATGGAATCGCCACCAAGCGTATAGAAGTCGTCATCTGCACCAATGTTTGACCGACCGAGTACTTTCTCCCATATCTTGGCAACAATCGTTTCGGATTCATCAAGTTTTACTGTCTGAGGAGATGCTTTATTTCCACTGACCTCTCTGAGAGCACTGGCGCGATCAAATTTTCCATTAGGTGTCAGGGGAATGCCCCCCAGTCGGACAAATCTTGCAGGAACCATGAAGGAAGGAAGCTGCTTCCCAAGCTTTGCGCGAATATCACGCTCATTCAAGTCTTGTCGGCCTACATAGACTGCAATCAGGTGTTTTCCCCGAGCATCATCTTCAACGATAACCTCCGCGTTCAGCACCTCTGGCAGGTTAAGTAAGGCGTTTTTGATTTCACCAAGCTCTATGCGATTACCGCGTATCTTCACTTGGCCATCCATCCTTCCGAGGTAAAGGATGGATCCATCTTCAGCCCAAGCCGCGAGATCACCCGTTCGGTACCAGCGACTGCAACTGTCATTCTGATCGATAATAAAACGTTCTGCCGTCAGCTCGGGGCGATTCAAATAACCTCGCGCTAATTGCACACCGCCAATCTGTAGTTCTCCAGATATACCTATAGGCTGCCTGACCCCATGCAATGAGGCTATTCTCACTGAGGTATTGTTGATCGGAAAACCGATTGGTACTGCGTTGATATCCGAATCCTGTTCCAGATTTAATTCATAGTAGGTTACGTCAACCGTTGCCTCCGTCGGGCCATATAAATTAATTAGCCTTGGTGGACGGGTATCGCGACCGAAAAGCTTCCTGTATTTATTCACGACAGCAGGGGTTAACGCTTCACCACTTGTAAATAGGCATTTCAGACTGCTAACCGATAAAAGAGACTGTCTATCATCAGTCAAAGTTTGCACATAGGGTTCAAACATTGACGGCACAAAATGCGCTACCGTTACCCCGAGTGTAGAAATTGTCTGGATCAATTCTCTGGGATCGCGTTGTGCACCTTGTTTCAGGAGTGCGACAGAAGCTCCCGTCATCGCCCACCAAAAAAGCTCCCACACAGAAACGTCAAATGATATCGACGTTTTCTGGAGGATCACATCGTCACTGGTTAACGGATGTATTTCCTGCATCCACTCTAAACGATTAACCACTGAGTGATGCTCGACAATGACACCCTTGGGGCGGCCAGTAGAACCTGATGTATAGATCACATATGCGGGTTCATGAGGCTGAGCTTTGCTTCTGTATTGATGATGAGAAGGTAGCTCAGTTGGCAGAGCGTCCAGACGGAACAAACGAGGATCATCAGATTTCATAACGTGGGGTAGATTAGAAATGACTAACTTGGCGTTGCTGTCGTTAAGCATATATTGAATACGATCTTCGGGATAGTCGCTATCAATGGGTAAATATGCCGCCCCAGTTTTGAGGACACCAAATATTGCAGCCAACATCTCTGGCGATCGCTCGACTGACACCGCCACAATATCCCCCTGGCCGATTCCCCGTCCTTCTAAAGCAGCGGCAATGGTGGATGACCATGCATTTAATTGAGAATAAGAAAGCGATGTGCCAATTTGATCTCGAAGAGCGATATTTTCAGGAAATTGTTCAGCTTTAGCCTCAAAGAGCGAAACAACGGTTTCATTCACGCTGTATTGCTTAGTTGGCCCATTCTCATACTGTCGAAGCTGCTCCATTTGCTTAGATGTCAGCAGGTTGACTTCCGACACATGCTTATCAACATTATTACCAAAATTATTGATAAGATGGATGAATGTATCTAAGAATGCATTCGCTGAGTCCTCAGTGTCAAATACTGAGCTATTCAGACACACATCTCCCCAAACATCTGCATTATTGCCATAAGTGTACAGATGAATCGCTATCGCATCCTGAGTATGCATGTGCGCAATATTCTGGGTTTTTTCTTCAAATCCAGCAATTGCCCCCCATTCTGGATAACGCAGATAGGACATTGTTACATCAAAAAGTTGACGAGAGGAACTTGCCAGAGCCGAAATAATACCCCCTAACGGAACCGATTCTTTGTCTTTCAGAAAGACGATAAAATCTTTGATCTGCGAGTAAATTGCTCTGAGTGTATTTTGAGGTAATACCTCGACTTTCACGGGAAGAATATTAGCCCGGTGACTGACTGACGTAATTTCTGCATCGGTTCTGTTAAGAAACGGCACCCCAATGAAAAATTTCTCGCTTCCGTATGCATTTGACAGCAGAACTGCCAGAGCCGTTGAAACAGCCAAAAAAGGAGTAAAACCATTTTCAATACCATGAGCAACTTCGTGCGCTGATATTTTGAATGGTCTGATATAGCTGGGGGATGTCGAAAGAGCCGCTCCAGATTTTGGAAATAACACGGGATCAGTATCAGCGATTTTCACGACGACGTCGTGGATTGCCTCATCAAGTTTACTGCCTTGCAGGGTTGGATATTTTGTCGCGTAACGTTTCACCCCTTTAAGTTGTTCATTTAGACCTAAATGATTATCTGCATAAGCACCTAGTATTTTCTTGGACAACAGATTCAGACCCCAACCGTCAGCAACGATGTGATGAGCACGTACCATTAATATAGTAGCTTGATCTGTTTGGCCTATCGCAATCTCGACCAAGGGTGAAACAGAAAGATCCCAAATCTTACGAGACCATTCATTGAAGAATAAGGCAAAGTCGTCTTCATTCTTGAATTCATATAACTCGGCACAAACCACAACAGGAGCTTTCTTCAGAACCAGATGTCCCTCTTGCTCGTGAAAAGACTTGTGGGAAGCTTGCTCCGACTCCAGAACTTGTTCAGCAACCCCCTTCAGATTTACAAGATCGATAGACCTGGGTAACAATTCACTAAGAGCCACTGTGAACTGATGACAGTGCGGATCATGTAGCTCCTCAACCCATAAATCCCTTTCGTACGAAGTCGGTTCTCCAATATCGGTAGCAATACTCATAGCTTGAACTCCATTTAGACTAATGACATTAGCTCTACGAATAACGACACAAACCGAGTATTTCTGGGCTGAAGCTGTCCCCTTGATTGAACCAAGCCAAACCGCTCCATCTCGGCTCTTAATATTCGAAAAAATTATTTCAGATGACATAATATGTCATCTAACGACAATATGTCACCGCGTGACATATTGTGTCAAATGACATTTTACTGATAGTATCATTAGTTAACTATTACATAAGTGTCCTTTTATGCGATAATGGAGGCTCAAACACCGATCACTTATTCCAGACAGGAGGAAACAGGCGCGTGACAGATAGAGAAAAAGTTGGCCGCCGTGAGCGGAAGAAGCTTATGCTGAGGGATGCCCTAATTAAGACATCTTACGAACTTTTTGCTATTAAGGGATTTGATGAAACTCGAGTAGAAGATATCACTGAAAAAGTTGACGTTTCTACCCGCACTTTTTTTCGATATTTTTCCTCAAAGGAAGATGTTGTCCTTGACTACCAAGAGGCAGAACACAAAGACTTTATTGCCGCGCTCATCCGCCGTCCACCTCATGAACCCGCGTTATCAGCATTACGGCATACCGCTGTCGAAATTATGAGAAAATGTGAAGGAGGTTCTTATGGCTTTAATACAAACTGTTTCATGACCCTTCAAGACTTGATAAGGAACCATCCTTTAGTTCGGGCAAAAAATCTTCAGCGCGGAGAGGATCGGAAACCCCCTATCATTTCATTAATCGCTCAACGTATGGGAACCGACCCTAAAATAGATATTAGACCAGGCATCTTAGCCGGCGTTTTAGATTATGCGCATTGGGCTACATATGACGTTTGGAAGCGGAAAAAACACTCTTCTATGCGTTACTCAGATGTTCTTGATGAAGTATTTCTCATTATCGAGAATGGTCTCAACTTTCCAGCAAACAATCAGCCGGATATCTAGTGACTTTACCCTAGATAACCGAAAGGTTCGGGTAAACGCAGGCCGGGGGTTATTAACGACCGACTAAAAAGCGCTGGATGAGAATGGATTTTGGTCATTATCACTGGAACGTAAAAAGGACCTTTCGGTCCTTTTTTCTGTGGCTTGCAGACTTTCATAAAAATCTACAATCCTGAATTTGGAGCGGGAAACGAGACTCGAACTCGCGACCCCAACCTTGGCAAGGTTGTGCTCTACCAACTGAGCTATTCCCGCATTGCTGATGACTACTGTCAGCCTTAATTTCTAGATACGAACATCCTACAACCATTTGATTTAAAGGAGTTTTATATATTTACGTACCAAGATGGGCGCCATTATGAACTTGTTTGGAGAAGATGGCAAGCTCTTTGCACACAACCCAATACCAAACGTTCAAAATACATGCTAACTGACGTGACGTGGACATTTTACACCCGTTGTTACCCTCATTTTCCTGCCGCATAGTAGCCTGATATGCATAAACAAACCAGACAGTACCGACAGTTGACTCCCGAGCAAAGATATCAGCTTCAAGCCCTGTATAACAAAGGCTTTCCACAACATTTCCGGTGCGGAACTGTCGGCCAGTTTGGCGACCACCGGATAGGGGATCGGCGGGGTTGATGCGCCCATCGGAGTTTTACACACATCCGGCAACAGGCCGACGATCAGCCATTCACCGGCCGTCCGGACGATGTAGTTATCAGCCATCCTTTTTCTCCTCTTCTGGTGGGGCCATTTTGAGCAACGGCGCATCCGGGTTGATTTCAAATCGCGCTTCCGCCACCCGAATGGGCAGCGCGGTTTTCACATTCAGCCGACAGGTCAGATGCAGCGTCAGCGCCTCGCTGTCGAGCATTAACGTATCGAGGCGCATCGGCACGGGCAACATCCTCCCGTCGTGCAGCCGCAGCAAAATAAACGGACGATGCCCCGGCAGGGTGACATGCAGGTGCCCGCCAGTCGGCATCGTAAGTGCCGGCAAGCTGGCGGCGGGGCAGCCACGGCCGGCCGAGAAAGCCCAGCCCCTGCGGCTGGCAGGCGGGTGTATCGGCAGATAATGTTCCCGCCAGCTGTTTCGCAAAATGCGGTGCCGTGAACGGTACCTCCGGCGCGCTAATGCGGGGGGCTGGGCAACGGGTAAGTGGTTTGGCGTTGGCATACCACGGCGTGATAAATCCCATTCCCAGCGGATTGGTTTCACAGGCGGCGTGAGCAACCGGCGCTTTTTCTCCGTCAGGGTGTTGCTGGCGCTGTGCCGATGTCAGCCGATCGCTTTCCTTAAGCTGTGCAACTGCTTTATCATCCGCCTGAATTTTGCATTCGCCCCCAAAGGCGTAGCGATAATCCAGCGGCAGTGTTGAAAACGGTTTCGGGTCGGTCAGTTGCCACTGACCGCCAGCATCACGAATAAATTCCCGTTCACCGGTCACGGTCAGGGTTTTGTCGAGCAGGGTCTGCCCCTGTTTGCTTTGCACATGCAGCCGGACCGGAAACGCCGTGCAGGGTCGGTTATCCGGTGCATATGCGGTGCCGTTAACAATCACGTCACAACGCGGTTTAAACGGGGCCAGGTCACTCTCCTGCAACACCTGTGAGGCATTCATCTGCCCGCGGTATTCATCCTGTAAACACAGCGGCGGCGCGGGCAGCAGTTCGGCCAGACAATGGCCGCGACGGTCAGGCAGCAACTGATAACCGATTTTCATCACCATCACACGGTGCTCTGTATCCGCCACATCCAGCATTGAATAGTTCATCACTGCAAAGGGGGTCAGGTTACGAAATTCCATCCCGGTGTATCCTCCTTAGTTCAGGTCGATGTCTTTGCCGGTGATTTGTACCGGGCCACTCGCCTCGAACTTAAACTCGGTGCCAATAAGGGTAATTTTGCCGCTGCTGTCCATGCGCAGGGTACTGGCACCGCATTGCAGCTCAATCACATCCCCGGCCTTGATGGACAGGGTGTTACCGACGATAACCGACTTATGGACGCCCACCTGTTCGCTCTGGCTTAAGGCGACGGCCGTATTCATGACTCCGCCGACGGTCAGGGTGTGAGCCGCTCTTAAAAAAGAATAAATCTGGAAGATCATGCTGATATTTCCGACTTCTTGTTCATGTATAAAAATCGATCATTCCAAATAAATTGTTTCTTCTGGCAACAAATTGTAAGCCATATCCAATTTATTCATTTTGACCAATTCATGAATCTGATGTGCCCTATTCGTAATATCCTCAATGTTGATAATCCATTTATTTACATAACGTTCCACTGCTTGATTACGCAGACCAATCTGTATAGTTCTCTGTTCTAACTTATTTAAATGAATGTCTCGTTCAGGATCCCATTGAATAACCACATCACTTTGTTGAACTTCTTTTTTCCACTCTTCCTGAGAATAAAACAAATCAGGGTCATAATGACTAATCACCCCCTGCTGCAAAATTTCTCTAAATCCCTCATGTGTGATATCAATAGCCAAAATACGTTCTTGACCACTATCTTTCGTTCCCCAACCAGCACGATACATCATCCATAAGAATGAAGGCTTAATCCATGTCATACGCGTCATGCTAAAAGGGGGAGAAACGAACGTGTTATGTTTAATCGCACTGTCAGCAATAGTAGCAGAATAAGCCTGATATACTCTAACTGATTGTTGGGTCGTGTATTAAATAGTTAGAATGCTCACTAAATATAGTTTTCACGCTCAATGAAAGTGCCTATCACTTTATCGTGCATTTCTTCAGATTTGGAATAACCGATTGTTTTTCTATTCAGCCTTTTTATTCGGGTACGATGGGTAAGGTTGGTTCTCTCTATACGTTGGGTAAATATCTTTCCAGTAAGATGGACTTCTTCAGGAAGACAATCATAAACGGCATAATCATCCGTACAGTAAAACCGGATATTAAAGGGTGACAAGAGTGCCAGTAGTTTTTCCCATGTTTTTCTGCTGTGATCCCCAAAAGTATGTGCCACTATCCGTTTCATACGCGGCTCCCAGGCATACCAGAGCCAGCGCTGATTTTTCTGACTCCCCACAAACGACTCCTGCTCATCCACTTCACAGATAAGATGAATGTCATCCCCGTCAAGAGGAAGCGTCGTCACGTTCCGGGGGTTGAGTTTTTAAGCGTTTTCATCACAGTAGCTGTTGCCACCTTCAATACGCGGGCCGTGTCACGGATGCCGCTGTTATTCATCGCCATATCAATAGTCTGCTCTTTGACTCCCGGTTTGCAAGCTTGATAGGTGTATGCCAACTGAAAGACTTTACTGCAGGCATAGCAGCGGTAGCGGGGATAACCTCTATGACCTTTTCCCTGTCCTTTGACATCTTCTGATTGGTGACAATAACGACAATCAACTTCTACTTTAGCCATGTTCCACCACGAAATACCGGAAGATTATCATAACAACTAACTATTTAATACATGACCCCAACTGAAAGACCTTACAGCAGCTATAACAGCGATAACGAGGATGTCCGCCATTTCCTTTCCCATGTCCTTTGACCTGTTCTGATTTGTGGCAATAACGGCAATAGACATCAACTTTGGCCATACTTCATCCTTAAAAAGCCGGAAGCATATCACAGCAACTAACCATTTAATACATGACCGATCATTCCGGCTTTTGGATTAATCATGTAATTATTTTTTGTTAATATTACACTTTCTATTTACTAAAATTCCCATGAAAATTTCATGGTAATTGTAATCAGGAGGACTAATTCTTTCTAAAAAAAGTTTTAATTTATTCATATTTTCAATATAAATATTAATTTCTGACTTTTCATAGCTAAGATCACCCAATAAATCATCAAACCCATGAAAATCTCTACCTATATATCCTCTTTTACCCCAAAATGCTTCTCCAAGCATGCAAAAGAAGTCAAGATAATTATTGATGCCTTCTAAGCTTAGTGAGGCATTAAGTATTTTATTAGGTTTTGGTGGGAAAATTTGCTGCCAGTATAAACATGCGGTTAACCATAGATTTTTTGCTTCTATGCATTTGTTGTTTTTCCAGTAGATAAAATCATTTCCTTTAACCCACTCTTTTAAAATAGCAATAATGGTAAGAGGTGGCTCATCAGAAGTTTTTATTACGAATGAAAACCCTTGGCTGTTTGTTAGAGTATTTTCTTTGTCTATTATATGACCATTAAATTCAAATGCACATATCCCATTGATATAATAGGATATAGTAATAGTGTCTTCTTTTTTTACTTTGACACTACTCTGCATCTTTATTTCTTTTGATCTTAATAGAATCAATCCAAAATCATCGCTTTCATGATTACTCAGGTGAAAAAAGTCAATATCATCGGCTATAGCGCATTCTACATCATTAATATATATGCAATATTTACTGTGGATCATAGTATTGCCATTCTGTTGAATAATTTAATGTTTATCATTTCATTGACTTGTGCCCTGGATATTTACCACCATCGGGGTACCAAGGACTCGGAAATTTATAGACTTTTTCGTAATCATGATTTAATACATATCCATATATTTTTTGACCATTCGGTAATGTTTGTTCTAGTATGCGATGGTGTGGGTCAAGCCCTTTTCCTGAATGAACTACTTGCCATTCTTTAGCTCCGATCCAGAATTTATTCGTTTTTCCTTTTCTATCTTCTAGGTTTTTTTGAATTCCAGTATCTTTATGTACCCTTGGAGTACCTTTTCCTGTGATTATCTCTTCATATTCTCCCCTAACGCTTAGGTACTGGGTTTGGTGAAGATAATTTAGTGAACTTATCGCAATCTTTGCCCGCCAACCCAAACGGATCTACCCATCCTGTGGGATTATGCACATACCCGTAGGGATTCACTCCCCCCGCCAGCCCTATCGGGTCCGGTGTCAGGTACTGCCCCGTCTCCCGATCATAATACCGAAAACGGTTATAGTATAATCCACTTTCCTCATCTTCATACTGCCCCACAAAACGCAGGTTGCAGCTAACGTGATAATCCGCATCATTGGAGGCCAGCACCTGAGATTTCTCCGCCCTGCCCCACGTCGTCAGCCGCTGTGCCCACACCAGCCGCCTTCCTCGTTCAGCATTTCCCGGGGCGTACCCTGATGATCGCTGACGATGTAATGCAATTTACCCCATTCATAACGCGCCGACGGCGTAAGTTTACCCGGTTCGTACAGCCAGCGGATACGCTGATCTTCGGCGGGCGTGCCATCCGCATACAACGGCGTTTCCTCAATCAACTGGTCGCCGCTCCACAGGTAATCCTGCCCCATCATGGTACGGGGTTTCGGCGTCATATCCGGCTTGCCGTCCAGCCAGCGCTGGAGATTCGCAGCGGCCAGTTTACCGTCATGGACTTTGAGTTTCCGAATGCGCCGCCCGAACGCATCATACTGGTAATGCCAGCGCGAGCCGTCCGGAGTTTCACACTGGGTCAGCTGGTTCAGTGCATCCCAGCGGTAGCGCCACACTTGTGGCCGAAAACCATCGCGCTGTGCGGTCTTTTCTACCAGCCGCCCGCTGTCATCATAGCGGTAGCTGACATCACCGCGCCGGATAACCCGCCCGGCCTGCTGGCACTGGGTCATTTGCGTCACGGCACCTTGCGCGTCCAAAAAATAAAGCCGGAAGATCACAGGGATCTTTCCGGCTTATATTTTCTGAGTTAATTATCTATAACAACATTGAAATTTTCATTTTTTTTACAATAAGTTAAAAAATCAATGCATGTATTCTTTTCTCCATTGAGTGCGATGCAACCAAAGCCAGTATCTTCATGAGGATAAACACCTATATTGAGGGCAGGGTTTATGTAAAAACAAACCTGACCTATTACCCCCGCATGACACATAATAAGTTTTGAAAGATCGATAAAATCATTTTTTGTAAAACTAAAACTTAATGAATGTGCTGGTAATAATGTTTCTCCATACAAATAATTTTCATAGCTTTCTGTCATCGGAAGTAATAAGTTTTTTTCTTTGACGCTATGGTAAATTTCTTGATATCTCGCAATTGTCTCTATGTCATCTTCTTTATCATCGTCAAACGAAAGGGCAGTAATGATTGTCGGACTAGCATGTTTTCCTTCAAAGAAATCAGAAAATAACTCAATGGATTCATCAATAAGGTGATAAGAGAAATCATGTTTTCTTTCGAAAAAACCAACCCAATTTACAGATGAACTGAATCCACTAAAATTAAATTCACTTAGTGAAAAATTATTATTTATCAATTTTAATGATTTTTCCATCACTCATACCTATAGTTATTTTATGTCTTGGTTTAGGTTCTGCTTTTCCAATACCAACTTTCCACTCACCCTCTTTATCGCTATGTGTAGTATTACTTTTACTCCATATCTCATTTGTATTCTTATTCTTATAATTACCACCTTTTATTTTGGTAAAATCATCTGGGTGAGAGGTTGGTGTTCTAACAAAATCTCCTACATCTGCACTATTTACTTTTTTCTTCGGATTGTCTAAGTGACATTTTGCCAGCCCAAAGGGGTCAATAAAATTGACCGGATTATCAACATACCCATACGGATTCAGCCCGCCCAATAGGCCAATGGGATCCGGCGTCAGGTACTGCCCAGTTTCCCGGTCATAATACCGAAAACGATTGTAGTATAACCCACTTTCTTCGTCTTCGTACTGCCCCATAAACCTGAAATGGCACCCCACATGATAATCCGGGTCATTTGAGGCAATGACCTGCGACTTCTCTGCTTTCCCCCACGTCGTCAGCCGCTGTGCCCACACCAGCCCGCCTTCCTCGTTCAGCATTTCCCGGGGCGTACCCTGATGATCGCTGACGATGTAATGCAATTTACCCCGTTCATAACGCGCCGACGGCGTAAGTTTACCCGGTTCGTACAGCCAGCGGATACGCTGATCTTCGGCGGGCGTGCCATCCGCATACAATGGCGTTTCCTCAATCAGCTGATCCCCGCTCCACAGGTAATCCTGCCCCATCATGGTACGGGGTTTCGGCGTCAGATCCGGCTTGCCGTCCAGCCAGCGCTGTAAATTGGCTGCCGCCAGTTTTCCGTCGTGCACCTTGAGTTTGCGGATACGCCGCCCGAAAGCATCGTACTGATAGTACCAGCGGGAACCGTCCGGAGTTTCACACTGGGTCAGCTGGTTCAGTGCATCCCAGCGGTAGCGCCACACTTGTGGCCGGAAACCATCGCGCTGTACGGTCTTTTCTACTAGCCGCCCGCTGTCATCATAGCGGTAGCTGACATCACCGCGCCGGATAACCCGCCCGGCCTGCTGGCTCTGGGTCATTCGCGTCACGGCACCTTGCGCGTCCAAAAAATAAAGCCGGAAGATCACAGGGATCTTTCCGGCTTATTCTTTAAATTCTGTCAAATTCTATACTGTTAGGTGGAAAACCGTCAGGAAATGACATGCACTTGATCTTTCTGGATAAAACACCTTCTAAAAAATCAGTGAAGTTTTCTTGTCTATATTCAACTTCTGGTGCCCTTGCAGCAATAATGGCTACCTTCCATAATTCACTGTCATCTGATGATACAACCCAAAAGATATAGTCACCGTTATCAGTAACGCCTATGGGAAGCAATCCATCTTTTTTAGGATAAAGAATAAACGGATAGTAATCCGGATCAGATTCAACAAGAGAATTAAAATCCTCAATAATCCATTCCTTCTGCCTGAAAAAATTCAGATCATCATCTTCGCTAAATGGGTTAAATATAGTGATAAAATCGGCAATTCTGCCCGTGCCATATTGAGTGATAAAATCAATATAATCTTTAGGAAAAGCGTGCCGCTCATCTATCAACGACCATTTTCTGTTCTGACCATTTTCATTTGGATGGATAGGTAAGGGCAATATATTATTTAAACTCTCGATACTCATTATTTACATTCCTGGAGGGTTAAGAACAGTTACATACTCATAGAATCCGCCCGAACCTTCAGCCTTCATTGTAATACCAGCTGGTATTCTGGAAGGGTCCTTATAAATAGGAACAGAACTCATTTCGACAACTTGTCCTTGTTCTAAGGCTTTTCTTATTCGACCCTCGATTCCACTCATGAAAGGAGTATTAGCAGGTCGTTGTTGAAGGGTGACTAAGTTCCTAAGTAAGCGTACGGGGAACCCCACCTAGCCAGGATAAATCCATTGATTAAAATAGTTTCACCTATTCTGATGATGGAAAAAACTCACATGAGCCAATCCAGGTTTACTCAAGCCGAGTGGCGGGACCTGTTTGAACAGCAGAAAAAATCCGAACTGACTGTCCCGCAGTTTTGCCAAAAAATCGGTGTGTCGACAACCCGGTTCTATCACCACCGCCAACGCACCTCCCATCCACCAGAAAAGCCGTCTGGGCTGGCTTCACCGTCTGCTTTTATTAAAGTCAGCACCGCTCAGAAAAAATCCGCCTCATCCAGCATACTCCCCATCTTATTTGAGACACCACATGGCACACTGCGTTTTCCTGCCGGCACGGATAAGCATGTTATCATTGCGATTATTCGGGGGCTCGCCGCATGAAAATGTTTGTGGATGTGCCGGAGGTGTATTTGTGCCGCTCATTTATCGACTTCCGAAAATCCATCAACGGGCTGGCGGTCTGGGTGGAGCTGGAAATGCAACTGTCTCCGACGCAAACCGCGTTATTCCTCTTTTGCAACAAGAAGCGGGATAAACTCAAAATCCTCTACTGGGATAAAACCGGGTTTGCGCTCTGGTACAAACGGCTGGAGAACGCGAAATTCAAATGGCCCACCGCCGTCAACAGTGCCTCCCTGACCCTGACAGAGCAGCAACTGCACGGGTTGTTATCGGGTTATGATGTCATCGGGCACCAGCCCTTCTCCGTACAGGAT